>PXEJ01000379.1 GCA_003566215.1 Cyanobacteria bacterium T3Sed10_376R1m
CCAGAATCAATTTCATCTAAAATACCTAAAGTAGGTTCTAGCAAAGCCATCTGTAAAATTTCATTGCGCTTTTTTTCTCCTCCCGAAAAACCTTCATTCAAACTACGGTTAAGAAAAGCAGAATCCATTTTAACAATTTCTAGTTTTTCCTCAATTAAGTCTTCAAAATCAAAGGTATCAATTTCTTCTAAACCTAAATGTTTACAACGGGCATTGTAGGCAACCCGTAAAAAATCTAAGTTGCTAACTCCCGGAATCTCTAGGGGATATTGAAAAGCAAGAAAAACTCCTGCTAATGCTCTTTCTTCAGGCTCTTTATCTAATAAATTTTCTCCTTTATAGATAATTTCTCCCCCCGTAACTTTATACTCAGGATGCCCAGTTAATACTTTTGATAGGGTACTTTTTCCTGAGCCATTACGCCCCATAATTCCATGAACTTCCCCTGCTTTTATTTCTAGGTTAACTCCTTTGAGGATAGGAGTGTCATCTACACTGGCGGTTAAATTACGGACTGACAATATGGTTTGATTCATAACAAGTATTTTGATGCTGGTAACAGTAACTAATTTATATATATTTTTCTCTACGGATCTATTCTAAGGTACTTTAGCAACATTTTTGTTGTTTAATTCATCTAGTAAACTTCTATGGTATGGAGAGTAAGGTTTTACTATGATGGTTAGATGAGCTTTAGTTTCCTTTAGACGATGGGTAAATGTTTTTATATAAGGGATAATCACTAATTATGATCTAGCCTAGTGATTTTCAGGTAAGATTGACTATTGATAGTTTTAAAATCAACTAATTATGGATTTTTCTAGTCAAGTCGCTAGTCAGTTAAATGCGATCGCAATTCTTCCTGAAGGAATTGTAATTATTACTTTATTATTAGTTCTAATCGGAGATTTAATATTCGGGCGTAAATCCTCTACATCATTGGCTTACCTTGCCATCATTGGCTTAGTCGCCTCGGTGGTTGCTCTTATTTGGGGATGGGATAACCCCAATCCCACCTCCTTTTTAGGTTCATTTGTCGGGGATAACCTCAGCATTGTATTTCGTATTATCGTGGCAACCTCTGCCGCCGTAACCATTACAATGTCCATTACTTATATTGAAAATACAGGCACTGCCCTTGCGGAATTTATCTGTATTCTCCTTACCGCCACTTTAGGAGGGATGTTTTTGTGTGGTGCGTCTGAGTTGGTGATGATTTTTGTCTCTTTAGAGATGCTTAGTATTTCATCCTATCTTATGACAGGTTACATGAAAAGAGATCCCCGTTCCAACGAAGCCGCATTAAAGTATTTGTTAATTGGGGCAGCAAGTTCACCAATTTTCCTCTACGGTTTATCTTTACTTTACGGATTATCTGGTGGTTTGACCAACATCACCAAAATTGCTTCTACCATCACATTAGGAACTGGTTTAGAATCTTTAGGATTAGCCATCGCCCTTGTGTTTATCGTAGCTGGTATTGCTTTTAAAATCTCCGCAGTGCCTTTTCATCAGTGGACACCAGATGTTTATGAAGGTTCGCCCACTCCCGTGGTAGCTTTCCTTTCTGTGGGTTCCAAGGCAGCAGGATTTGCGATCGCAATTCGCCTCCTAAGCACCGCCTTCCAACCCATGACAGAACAATGGCAGTTTATCTTTACCGCCCTAGCTATCCTCAGTATGGTATTAGGAAACGTGGTAGCCCTAGCCCAAACTAGCATGAAAAGAATGTTAGCATACTCCTCCATTGGACAAGCAGGGTTTGTGATGATTGGCTTAGTTGCCAACACCCAAGCGGGTTACTCTAGCATGATGTTTTACTTGTTCATTTACCTATTCATGAACTTAGGAGCATTTACCTGTATTATCCTCTTTGCCCTAAGAACAGGTACTGATAAAATTAGTGATTATGCAGGATTATATCAAAAAGATCCCCTACTCACCCTCGGATTAAGTCTCTGCCTACTCTCCCTCGGTGGTATTCCCCCCTTGGCAGGATTTTTTGGTAAAATTTACATTTTCTGGGCAGGTTGGCAAAGTGGACTTTATGGCTTAGTTTTAACAGCTTTAGTTACCAGTGTTATTTCTATTTATTACTACATTCGAGTAGTGAAAATGATGGTGGTAAAAGAACCTCAAGAAATGTCAGAGGTAGTAAAAAGATACCCCCCAGTACGCTGGAATCTTCCCGGTATGCGCCCAATGCAAGTAACCCTTGTATTATTGGTTATTGCTACTTCTATCATTGGTATTTTGTCTAATCCAGTGGTAACTATTGCCAATAAATCTATTACTTCTAGCACGGTTTTAGATGCGACTTTAGCGGTGAAAACTCCCATAGAAGATATTGCCCTCGGACAAATTAACAATTAATAATCTTAGGGGTGTATAGATTGCACCCCTGATTAATCCTTGGGATGTTTGGCAATGCCAAGTTTAACTAGATTCCGTTCTAAAATTCTAATAAAGTTAGCATCTTTTAGGTAGATTTGGCGATCGCCACTAGGATATAATGTATAAGGATTAGTGGTAGTCTTATCCAAAAAAGAAAAAGCCTTTTTAAACTCAAGGGGATTAGTTTGTATCGGTGCATCAAAATGGGCGGGGATAATTTTTTCAAAATTCCAAAGGGAAATTAAATTAACCCAATTTAAAACCTTTTGCGAGGCTTGGGGCAAAATTAAACTCTCAAGAATAGGCGCAACTAAGAGACGATTACGGATAGCAAAAAAAGACTTTTGCCACTGGGGTAGCCAACGAAAGGGAAAAAGACCAAAATAATTACGGCGACTACGGTTAGGAGATTTTATCGCTTCAAAAATCAACTGTTCAACACTAATGGTATCAATCATACTAGGACGAAAATAGAGGGCAAACAGACAAACTCTTTGCCATCCCTTCAAGCGATTTAACTCACTATCGGTTAACTCATCGAGAGCGCTTTCCCGTGCATGGAATAGTAAAGGAAAAGGATTTAACTGAATTATTTCGGGGGGTTTGTCAGGAATACTAATTATTGTATCCGTCAATAATAGAGTGTAAGAAGATTTATGATACATCGCCACTTCGGAAAATGAACCTTGAGTTAAATCGATGTCAAGGATATGATACTCAAATTGATCAGCAAAAGGAGATTCACGCCAATCAAGGGGTAAAAATTTTGTCCGTTTTTGGGGAAAACCTACCCAAGATAAAGGTAGTCTGAGGGGGAAAGTCCATTGACTTGGCACACAATAAACTTGGGCATAGGGAAAACATCTAGCAAAGGGAGGTACAAAGATTTTATGTTCTAATCCTGAGCTTGTAGAATGGATTATGTACTTTATTTTTCCGTGTTGAGCTTCTAACTCCCTTACTAATTTTACACATTCTTGGGTAGATGCGATGGGGCAATAAACCAACAACCCCCCTTCCTTCAATTTAATAACTGTCATACGAATAGGCACAACGGCATACAACAATCCGTGGGGTTGCTCAAAAGTCCAAATCTGATTTTTTAGTATTTCTGTTCTAATGGTTGCCCTTTGATTGTAGGGATATAACGGCAAAAGAAACCACCAGCCCCATTTTTGTTCTTTGTTTCTAATCACGTCTGTTGAATTGACAGTTGATAATGGACAATCAAGTATCTATTTTACCTTAAGTGTCCGTTGAATTTATTCTATGTGACATCAACTACCAACTGTCAACTATCCTACTTAATTCCTAACAATTCGACATCGAAGATAAGGGTAGCATTAGGAGGAATAACGCCCCCTGCACCCTTAGCACCATAACCTAAGTCAGGGGGAATAATTAGGGTACTTTTGCTTCCTACTTGCATATTGGCAACTCCTTCATCCCATCCTTTGATTACTTGCCCGACACCGATGGTGAAGGTGAAAGGTTGGTTTCTGTCTTTTGAGCTATCAAATTTTTTGCCCCTGCCATAACCTTCTTCGGCTAAATAACCTGTGTAATGTACGGTTACTTTTTGCCCTCTGGTGGGGGATTCTCCTTCTCCTGTTTCGGTTTCCACGGAAATTAAACCCGTAGAAGAAGTTTGTGCTTTAGATAAATCGATTTCCATATTTCCTGTTTCCATAAGTTTACTTGCGTTTGCCACTAAAGTGGGTGATTCTATTTTTATTTCGTTATTTGTGGTAGATGCGATCGCACTTGGTTTATTATTATTGAAAATCAAAGAGAAGATCAAAAAACCAGTACAAATAAAGATTATGCCTAAACTAACGATAATAGGTTTCATTTTGAATTAAATTTCTTTTAAATCAATCTTTATTGTCTATGATTAATGGACAATTGACAAATAAATCACGTACAAATATTACTGAAAACTCCAAATTTTGTATCGATTTCTACCTTCTTTCTTGGCTAAATATAGAGATTTATCTGCTTTTTGAATCAAATCCTCTGGACTTTCTTCTCGATGGGGAATTACACAAGAAATACCTATACTAATGGTTATTTTATCAGATACTAAAGAGGATTCATGGGTTATTGCTAAATCATTAATCCTTGCTTGAATTTTTTGAGCTACGACAATTCCTTGGTCAATATTTGTACTTGGTAAGATAATGACAAATTCTTCTCCTCCATAACGTGCTACGGTGTCTGATGAGCTACGAATGATTGATTGAAAACACTGAGCAATTTTAATTAAACACTCATCTCCTTTTTGATGTCCGTAGGTGTCATTATAGGCTTTAAAGTAATCTACATCCATCAACAATAAACATAAATATTCTTGTTTTTTGGCTAATTTATTCCATTCTTTGTGCAAAATGCGATCGAAATAACCTCGATTAGCCACTTGAGTTAAGCTGTCAATAGTGGCCATTCTTTCTAATTTTTTATTAACTCTGCGAAGATTAAATTGACTTTCTTCGAGCTGTTTTGTACGTTCTGAAATCTTTATTTCTAAGGTATCTAAAGTATTTTTTAATTCATCCTTCGCCATGTTTTTTTCACTTAAAATTGCTCCAAGGATTAATGCAGTAAGAGAAAACATTGCCAGAAAAGATTGTAATAAAATTAAAGATACATTAACAGAATCTTTGAAAAATACTCCATAACCTTGATTGGTAGCAATGATTGCAACTAAACTAATAATACTTACAAATAAACTAGAGTAAAAACGGTTTAGACGAAAAACTATCCAAATTAAAATAGGTAACAGTAAATACTCAACAGGGTAAGAAAACTGAAAAATAACTATACAGAGGAGAAAGAGATTAATTGTTATTAATAATATTTCCCAGATTTTTGCTTGTTGATTAATAACATTTTTTTCTCGCCATTGCATAATTGTGGGAGAAAAGATTAGGTGGGCTAATGCACTGGCTAACCACCATGTGAGGAATGATTTTGGGTAGCTATCTACACTGATAACATTAATGAATAATAAAGTAGTTACACCTATAAAAGCTGAGATAATGGGGGTAAAAATGGAGGAGATAATAAAGATATAAACTGATTGAATATGGGCAAAAATATCTTTGTGATAACTAAATTTTTTAATTAGGTATCGAGCAGTGATGGGCTGAAGGCAGTTACCTAAGGCACACATTGCCTGTAAAAAAACTAGCTCTGTAGAAGATAGAGGGGGATTAATTTTGGCGAGGGAGGGGGCAAGTCCGATAATTGAGCCTAAGATGATACCGGGAAAAACTTTAATGTCATGAACAAAAACTATGGGTAGAGTTATGGCTGAGGCAAACCAAACGGAAGCGACTTCTCCATGTAAAGTTGTAAATTTGCGACTGAAATATACTCCCACAACGTATAAAATTACCATAATTACATTTATGGCAATGACGGAAAAAAGATTATTTGTTTTCCAATGCAAGAGTTTAATCTTCACAATGGGGATTGAATTTAGTTTTTATTTGTTAATAATTCAATGATTTTAGCATATTTTATTTATATATATATAAATATATTATCTTAATCAAAGTTGCTAAAACTTTTTTATATTTTTTATTTCTTAATTGAGGTGTAAGTAAATATTTGTAAGTTATTAATTCTTTACATTTGACCGATCGCACCTCGAAATCCCCAAAAAATAACGAGAATAAATAGAGCAATAATATCACGATTTTTAATACGTAATTCTGACCATTTTACTTGATGTTCACTGGGGCTTGTAAAACCCCTTACTTCCATGGCAATGGAAATTTGCTCTGCCCTTAAGAGGATATTTTCGAGTAATTTTTCTACCACTATTACCCATATTTGAATACTTCCTTTTATCCCTAATTTTTTCCATTTTATTGCCCTAGTACGAATAGACCTAATTAAGTTTTGAATTTCTTCTAATACTAAGGGTATAAAACGAAGGGATAATGTCAAGGTTAAAATTAATTCTGTTATTGGTAATTTAAACTTATTTAAAGGGGACAATAAATTTTCTATTCCTGCAGTAATTTCCTCTGGGGCGGTGGTTAATAAATATAAATTACTACTATAAATAAGAGTAAATAAAAGGGTACTTACTTTAATGCCTAGATCTAATGATCTTCTGGTAACATTAAAATTACCAAAACTATACAGAATATATTGATAGTCCGTGGGTTGAGTTATGGTAACTTCTCTTTCTGGTAGTCTTGGTTGGTAGGTGATGGTTAGACCATCAGGGGCGATCGCTGTTAGAATACATACAAAGAAACTCAGTAATAATAGCCATGTTATCTGTTTTTTTTGCACTCGCCACGGGATAAAGGATAACCAAGTAATAAGTAGCAAAAAGATGACTAAAAAAACTCTCCAAGAGGCGTTAGATAGCAATGGGGAGAGAATTAAGCTCATTAACCATGCTAGTTTTACTCTAGGGTCTAGTTTATGTAACCATGAAAAAGGTTTTTCGATATATAAACCAATAGGCAGCGATCGCAATAAGTCCATAGCAAAGTTATAATTCTATAATAGCCATTGTTTCTACATTTTACATTCTAAATTCTAAATTTTAATTCAAAAATAAAATGACCCAAGTAACTACAAAAAAAAATATAGACATAAGGTTTAACTATAAAATTATCTTTGCGGTTTTATTTTTAATCATGGTTGCTTGGTTATCTTTGATTGTAGTAAGTCGATTAGGGATAGAAATATTATGGTTTCAAGAAGTAAATTATTTAGATACTTTTTTTACTCAATTCAAAACTAAATTACTACTAGGTTTATTTACTTTTGTTATTTCCTTGGTATTTATATTCGGCAATATATTTTTAGCTGAGAAACAAAAAAATCAACAACAACTATATTATCAAAAAGCCTTAGAAAAATTCGCTCCCGAGTCTCCTGTTATAAAAATTCGTTGGCTATTATTTTTAATAATTACCTTCTGTCTATTAATTGGGTTAAGTTTAATTTATTACACCCAAACAGCTAATAAAGCATGGGAGCTAAGTTTTGGCTTACCGAATCTACAAACCTCCATAGAATCGCCTTTTCAAATAATTGCGATCGCACAATTACTAAGTACTTTATCAGAAACTATTTGGCAAATATCTTTAATAATAATTGTCACAGCCATATTATTAACTAAAACCAGATTTAGTTTAATTTTTATTAGTGTTTATAGTAGTGTAATTTTTGCCTTTATCATTTCAGGTTACTGGATTAGATTTTTACGCTTTTTTAATAGTATTGAGTTTGAAAAAACTGATCCCTTATTAAATCATGATATTAGTTTTTATATCTTTAAACTGCCATTATTACAAATACTAGATTTTTGGCTACAGGGATTATTTTTTTATAGTATTATTGCCTCAATTTTAATTTACCTGATGGCAAATAATAGTATCAGCGAGGGAAAATTTAACGGTTTTTCTCGCAACCAACTAAGGCATTTATACGGTTTATTCGGCTTTTTGATGTTTACCATTGCAGGAAATCATTGGTTAAATCGTTATGAACTCTTATTTTCTACGAGGGGAGTAGTATATGGAGCCGGTTATACAGAAGTTAGAATGAGTTTACCCATTGAAACAGTAGCTTGTTTTAGTGGACTAATAATTGGCATCTGGTTATTAATTAAAGCCGTAACGGGTTTTGGCGCAAGGAATAAATCAAGGAAAAAATTACCTTTTTCAATTATTCCTTTTGTTTTGTATATAACCTTCTATGGGGGAGGACTCATCTTAATAGAATTTGTCCAAAATACCATCGTACAACCTAATGAATTAGGCTTAGAAGAAACTTATATACAAAGAAATATTGAACAAACTAGAGCCGCCTTTAATTTAGATAAAATTGAAGTGCAAACCTTTAACCCTGAGGGAAGTTTAACCTTAGAAGATTTGGAGAATAATCATTTAACAATTGATAATATTCGTCTGTGGGATAGTCGTCCAATTTTACAGGCAAATCGACAATTACAGCAAATCAGACCCTATTATGTTTTTCACGATGCGGATATTGACCGTTATAATATCAAAACCGAAGAAGGAAACCTTCAATATAAACAAGTTATTGTCGCACCGAGGGAATTAGACTATGATTTAGTACCAGAACAAGCTAAAACATGGGTAAATAAACATTTAATCTACACTCACGGTTACGGTTTTACCATGTCTCCGGTGAATAGAGTGGCACCGGGTGGTTTACCTTTTTATTTTGTCAAAGATATTGGCACAGATCAAGATCCGGGGGAATTGAATACTTCTTCTCCTTTAATTCGGGAAACTATTCCCATTTCTCGTCCTCGTATTTACTTCGGAGAGTTGACAGATACCTATGTGATGACTAACACGAAATTTCCTGAGTTTGACTTTCCTAGTGGTGAAGAAAATTTTAACACCCGTTATGAAGGTTTTGGGGGAATTAATATTGCCGATTTTAGTCGTAAGTTAATGTTTGCTGTGTATCTGAGGGATTGGCGGATGTTGTTGACGGATAATTTTACCCCTGATACGCGCATTCTGTTTCGTCGTAATATAACAGAAAGGATAAAGGCGATCGCACCTTTTTTGTACTATGATCGTGATCCTTATATAGTGGTAGCTGAAGGAAAGGAAAATGATTTAAATAATCTTTATTGGTTAATTGATGGTTATACTATCTCCAATTATTACCCTTATTCCGACGCAGGGGAAAACCAATTTAACTATATTCGCAACTCCGTTAAGGTTTTGATAGATGCCTACAACGGTAGTATTAAATTTTATATTAGCGATGAAGATGATCCTTTAATTAAATCATGGCAAAAAATCTTTCCTGAACTTTTTTTATCGATGAAAGAAATGCCCCCAGATATTCTTGAACACATCCGCTACCCCATCGATTTATTTAATACCCAATCGGAAAGACTATTAACCTATCATGTGGAGAATACCCAAGTATTTTACAACAGGGAAGATCAATGGCAAGTCCCAGAGGAAATTTATGGCAATGAACCTCTATCTATTGATCCATATTACTTGATTATGAAACTACCTATCGCCCAAGAAGAAGAATTTATCTTGTTACATCCCTATACCCCTATTTCTCGTCCAAATTTAATCGCTTGGTTAGCAGCGCGATCGGACGGGGATAATTATGGTAAATTATTGTTATATCAATTTCCAAAACAAAAACTAATTTTTGGACCTGATCAAATTGAAGCTTTAATAAACCAAGACCCAATCATATCAGGTCAAATATCCCTTTGGAATCGTCAGGGTTCAAAAGCAATACAGGGAAATTTATTAGTAATTCCCATTGAACAATCTTTATTATATGTTGAACCGGTCTATCTTGAGGCAGATCAAAATAGTATCCCTGCCCTAACAAGGGTAATTGTGGTTTATGAAAATCAAATCGTCATGGCAAATACTTTACAAGGGGCAATAGATAGTATATTCTCTCCTGAAAATGCGCCTGAACCTGCTATCATAAGACCTTTACAGGAGTTGGGATTGTAGTTCAATTCCAATAAAATAACTATAATTTTTTATATGACTACACCATGGAATGGAATTTATTGACGGCACAAAATTTAGCCGTGATTGATAGAAAAGTTGATCACTCTAAATTTTCACCATCGGAATATGAAATCATCCGCCGCATTATCTTTGCTACGGCGGATTTAGACTATCGTTACCTAGTTTCTTTTGGTAATAATCCTTTAATAGAAGGAGTTAGTGCTTTGGAGGCAAGAGTGCCAATTATTGTTGACTCTCCCATAATTCAAGTAGGTATTAGTGGAATCTTACAACAAACTTTTGGTAATCCTGTGTACTGTTTAGATGATATTCTTCCTTCTTTTTTTCCCCCAGAAGATAAAGGTAAAGGTATTTCACGTACCAATATCAATCACAAATATTCCCAAGCTATTTATATCGTAGGGCAAAATCAATTAGCTTTAATTTCTTTATTAGATTTACATACTCAATCTTCTTCCTTTGAACCTAGTTTAATTATTGCTACCTACAGTGGTTTAGTACGAAAGGAGTCCGTTAACCATCGTTTACATCTTTCTTCTATCCCTCACATTAGGATAGATGGAGCTAAAGGTGGTTATGATGCTGCGATCGCACTTTTTGCTGGTTTAATTGATTTAGGCTGGATTAGACAAAAAAACAGAAAACTAGAAAACTAGATCCAAAAATCATTCCCCATCTAATTCTAAAAAGCCATTATAAGCTTCCATGCCATGCTCCCCAATATCCAAGCCCATATATTCTTCCTCCTCGGAAACTCTTAAACCAAAAATCACTTTAAGTAAAAACCAAAAAGTGGAACTTAAGATAACCATGGCTATACCCACTGCCACAACTCCCAACAATTGAACTCCTAACAAGGAAATATTCCCTGTAGTTAATAATCCTCTAATATTAGTATCCCCAACGATCACAGGATCAGCAAAAAGCCCCACTGCAATTGTACCCCAAACACCGTTAACCAAATGAACCGATACTGCACCAACAGGGTCATCAATTTTGATAGAATCGAAGAAATAAACCGCTACTACTGCCAATGTTCCCGCTAAAATTCCAATGATAATGGCGTTAGAGTAACTAACCATAGAGCAACCAGCTGTAATAGCAACTAAACCAGACAATACCCCATTAATAATTAGAGATAAGTCTGGCTTTCCTGCTAATAACCAACTGGCAATAGTCGCACTTATCCCCCCTGCCGCCGCCGATAGGTTGGTGGTAACGGCAATATAAGCAATATCATCAGATACCGCCATAGTTGAACCTGAGTTAAAGCCAAACCAGCCAATCCACAAAATAAAACAACCTAACGTTGCTAAACTTAAATTATGACCGGGTAAAGGAATTGTCGATCCATTTTCTTGATATTTACCCAAACGAGGTCCTAAAATAATTGCCCCCATCAAAGCACACCATCCCCCCACAGAGTGAACCACCGTTGAACCAGCAAAGTCTTGAAAACCTCTATCTTCTAGCCATCCCCCTCCCCAAGTCCAATGTCCCACAAGGGGATATGCGATCGCAACGAGAAACACGCTAAAAAGGATAAAGTCAATAAATTTAATTCTCTCAGCCACCGCTCCGGAGACAATGGTGGCGGCAGTTCCCGCAAAAGCTACTTGAAACAGAAATTTGGCGGCTAAAGGCACACCAGTCCAGTTTAAGGCGGTATATACCCCCTCATAATCTTCTCCCATGGCCGGACTATTGTCCGCACCAGCGAGGAAAAAACCATCTAAACCAATAAAGTTATTACCATCTCCAAACATAAAACCAAAACCAATTGCCCAAAAAGCAAGGGTAGAAATGCCAAAAACAATTAAATTTTTGGACAACATATTAACTGCATTTTTTCGGCGACAAAAACCAGTTTCTAGCATGGCAAAACCTGCATTCATAAAAATTACTAAGATAGAAGCTATTACCACCCAAAGAGTATCAAGTCCAACCCTCAACTCCCTAGTATTGATCGTTAATTCTCTCAAAGTAAGCTGGGCAGAAGCCGAACCAGCACAAGTTAATAATAATATTACACTTAATAAAACGCATCCTTGCCAACTAGGATAAATTCTTATTTTTCTGATAATAATTTGTAACTGTTTTTGTCTTTTTTTAAGTTTAAACATTATTGGTTAGTTGTGATAATTTATTCTTATCGTGTTTTTGATTCTGGTTCTTTTTAAATGTGTTCTTGCATAAACCATTTAATCTA
>PXEJ01000012.1 GCA_003566215.1 Cyanobacteria bacterium T3Sed10_376R1m
AAGAAATGATTGACGGTGCCATCTTCATTAAGGATAATTTTTTTAAGGGGTGAACTGGTGTGGACTTCTCCTCCCTTAGCCATAATATAATCAACAATCGGTTGACACAATCGCTCTGGGGGTGCACCATCGAGAAAGGCAATTTTCGAGCCATAGCGTTCTTGTAAAAACTTGTTTAAAGCCGTGAGGATAATGGTAGCCGAAACCTCATCAGGATTGATAAACGTAAGGGCTTTAGAAGCGGCGATAAAAATATCAGTGTTAACTCCCTCATCAATGCCTTGAAGCCTTAACCACTCGATAAGGCTATATTTATCCATATCCTCTACATATTTTTGCCCACGAATAATAGCAGGAAATAAACCAATGGCAAAGCGAATTTTTTGCTTCCAAGTCAACATATCATTATTCTTCAAAATAGAAGTAATGACATTGAAAGGTGCAGGGATGTCGGGGACATCAAAACGAGAGAGAGTACCCGGTTTTTCCGGTTGGTTAAAAATGAGGGTGTGCTGTTTCCACTGCAAACGGTCTAAAATATTTAACTCTCCCATCAGTTGTAACATATTGGGATAAGCTCCAAAAAAAGCGTGTAACCCGGTTTCTAGCCAGTCGCCGTCTTCATCTTTCCACGCCGCTACCAAACCTCCCAACACGTCACGACTTTCTAACAAAATTGGTTCATGACCTAAATCTGTTAAGTACTTGGCACAGGATAAACCTGCTAACCCTCCTCCTGCTATTGCTACTCGCATCTGTTTTTTTCTACTACTACTATTTCTATATTTCATTTTAGTAGTATTTCTTGACATTTCGTAATATTTTTTTCAGAAAAGTGATAAAAATTTTGGTGTGTCTCAAAATTTATCTTAATTTTCGTCGAATATTTATAAATTTAATTTGGGCATAATGGACCTGGACAAATACATAATACTCCGGGAGGGCAATCGATCGCACTTTCTTCTTGTTTTGTATTCCATTCATCAATTAACAACTGAGCTTGATCATAATGGATATTCAACTCGGAAATAGCAGAGGCAATTGCGATCGCATCTTCTAACTCACCCTGATTGGCTTTTTCTATCGCATACTGTAAACGACACTCTCCAAGATAATCAAGGCGAAATTCGGGTATTATTTCTTGTGCCTCGGAAGACTCTGTCACCTCAATACAGCGCACAAAATCCTGACTACTAACCAAAGAATCTAATTGAGTAATTAAACTTTGTGACTGACCATTACCATAACGGGTAAAATAAAAAAAACTGGCTACCACAGAAGCCCCAATCAGCAAAATCAGCCCCGCCAAAAATCCTTTTCTCTGTTTTGCCAGAGTAATTTTTGTAAGACCCAAAGCCTTCTTTCCCGGTTGATCAGATCGTTTTTTATCCTGTAAATCAGATTGCACAGGAGTTAAAGTCGAATTATCAACAAACTTCCGCCATAACTGATACTTTTTTATATCCTGTAAAACTAAATCTGCCGAGTGATAACGTTTAACATAGTCCGAACGCACCATCTTAGCCAAAATATCAGCCAAATGGGAATTAACATTAACCGACTCCCGCCAGATAATTTCCCCAGTTTCCTCATCTTCCTTAAAGCCCATGGGATTTATTCCCGTAAGTGCTTCAATGGCAATAATTCCTAAACTATATATATCACTATTTTTTCGTGGTTTCCCCCGTGCTTGTTCACTGGGCATATAACCATGAGTACCAATGGCTACCGTCAGATTAATAATTTGACTTTGTTCCACATTGAACTTTTTTACCGCTCCAAAATCAATCAAAACTAACTTCTTATTATCCTTTCGACGGATAAAATTATCAGGCTTAATATCTCGGTGAATAACTCCTCGACTATGAATATATTGTAAAATAAACAAACCTTGTTCTAAGAAGTCTAAAACATCATCCTCCGACCAAGAAAAATCTTGATCATGGTTTAACTCATCTTTGAGACTATTCCCTTCAATATATTCTTGTACCAAAAAATAATCCTTGCCGTCATCAAAACTATCAATAAGACGAGGAATCTGAGGATGATCTAATTTTTTTAAAATATTTACTTCTTCTTGGAATAAACGCTGGATTGTTTCAATTTGTTGATACTCCGATTGCAACTGTTTTACAACACATTGATTATTGGTTTGTAAATCTTTTACCAAATAAACAACTCCAAAACCCCCTTCCCCTAACTTATTTAAAATTTGATAACGAGAATGCAGAATTAGCGAATCATTATCATTATTCATTTTTTGATACTAGAACAAGATTAAATTTATTGTAATATCATTTCCCATGACCATCACAATGTTTAACTAATACTATTATAATTTTAATGGTAAATATTAATTATAAACAATAGTAGCATTAAGAAAGTAATTTATACCATAGTTTTATTTTCCTTGGTTTTTAAGATTAGAGATAAAATATTAATTAATAATTACGAATAAAGTTAAAATATATAGAAAACTTAAATAATTTGTGAACAGTCTATCTTCGATTTATCTCTTGTTAAGGGGGAGCAAATGTTACAACTTAAATAGGACTGCTATAAATTAGAAATAATTATCAAAAAAACTCAAAAATAATATGCAAAATCGTTTAATACTTAAGCAAAAACTGTTATCAACTATTACTAATATAGCAATTAATAAAGGGATTAATCCTGAATATCCTATTACCGATACAATGATTTTAGC
>PXEJ01000002.1 GCA_003566215.1 Cyanobacteria bacterium T3Sed10_376R1m
AAATGAAATATTTGGCAGTTTTTTCTGACTTCACGAGTCCCTCTTAGACTCACTGTCAGGTTAAGTTGTTCTGAAATAGCTACCTCCTTACTTTTTTTGTAGCTGGTGGATTAATTTGGTACATATACCTTATAGGGTTGTTATTTTATCACAGATTGATGTTATTTTACACAAGATAAAAATACTGATCATCAAAGGGCAGATAGATTTTGCCACAGGAATTAAAATTCGTTTCCTGTGCTTACGATATAATTTGGTTAATCGTCAAGACTTCCCAAAGCACAGTAGTTTATAACCTAGCTGTATGCTAAGTTTTATAATTAGCCGTGTTTTTTGCCTGTTTTTTTTAGCTTTACATATTATAGTTAAAACTAAAGTTTTATGGGTTGATCGTGCTAATTATGTTAATGACTGACTATTTCTCACTCACCATTTAGATATTTTTTCTATTTGGCAGTTTGAGGATTTTGATTAAAATATTATTTTGAGTTGTAATGAATTTTGTTTCTTCTTTGTTCTTAGGAATTTTACTTTGGTTGTTTTTGTGTCCAATTGGACTAGCTTCTCCTGACGGGGAAGACATTCCTGAAGAAATTTTGCGTACGGAAATTATTATTGATGCTCGATCGCCATTAGATAATACACCATTATCTGCGCAAGAATACGCTAAATTACAGAAAGAATTGAGAGAATCTAAATTTTCTCCTGTTTTGAATAAGGAACTTAGACATGATATTTATTTACTTAATTTAATCAAAATGCTTCGTATTATTAATCCACTTTAAATTATTTAGAGCTTGTCTAAATAAATAGTAAGAATATAAAGTAAATGGGTCTCTCTTTTTTTATATAAATTTGAAATTATGAAAAATTCTCCCGAAATTAATTTTATTAAATTGAAAAATTCTCCCGAAATTAATTTTATTAAATCGGAAAATTCAAAATCTTTGGGGTATAAGTCTTTTAATTTTTCCGTGGGTTTTGTTTCTCTTGTATTCGGTTTTTTATTATTAGGAGGAGGTGCGATCGCATTTTACTTTACCCGTCCTTGTGTTTTAGGAGAATGTTCTGTAATTCCCTCTGCCAAAAATCAAATTGATTATGTTTTAGAAGATGTTAGTGTTAATAGTGATGAAAATAATTTGGTTGAATTACAGCTAGATATTATTGGAGTAATTTTAGAGTTAAAAACAATTCCTCGATGGTCTAATTATTACTCTGAAGCCCAAGTATTAATTACTGATTATCAAGGTAAAGTGAATGATATTGAGCAACTATTAGAGTCTTTGGAACTGGCAAAATCCGCAGAAAATATGACTGCTAAATTACCTTTATCCCTCGAAGAATGGGAAAGAGTTGAAAATATGTGGCTAAGGGCGATCGCACTTATAGAACCCATAAGAACTCCATTTCTTCAGTCATGGATAGACAATAAAACTCTTAGCTACGAAAATGAATTAGAAATAATTACTGAGAATAAAACACAAGAAAAACAAGCAGAAGAATTGTTATTATTAGCTACCAATAATGCTCAGAAAAATCAAGAGTTAACTAAAAATGTTGTTAATTTACAAGACTTAGAAATAATAGATGAAAATTGGCAAAAAGCAATTTTAAGTATTCGAGAAATTCCTAATAATACAAAACCAGCATTAGAAAAAGAAAATTTATTAAAAGAATACAATAATAATCGTCTAACAATACAAGAAAAAATAGAAAAAGAACGCAAAGCAAATATTTTTTATGATGAAATTAAAGAAAATATAATCTTAGCTAAACAATCTGAAGAAAATAATCAATGGTCACAAGCTGTTAATAACTGGCAAAAAGTAATCAATAATATTAATAAATTTCCTTCTGATACTTTATTAAATTCAGAAATTGATTTATTAGAAACTGAATCAAAAGAAAAGTTAAATATTGCTGAAAATGAATTAAAAAGTGCAATAAATAGGGAAGAAGCAAAGGGAGAAATACAAAAAGTTTGTGATAGTAGTGGTAAAATTTGTGATTACACCGTTGAAAATAATCTCATTCAAGTTTTCCTAACCCCCAATTACCTAGAAAATATCGCTAAAATTACTCAAAAGTCTCTCAATAAGTCAGTTACAGAAACTCAACAACTCATCAATCATATTAATCAAGTAGAAAAAAATTATCAATATATTAATTTAAAATATCAAATTCCCATTGAAGTTTATAACCCTCAAAAGAGACTACTTATAAAATATGATTAGTTTTTTAAAATTTCTACCGTGACCATTTTATAACATTACGATAAACGGTATAAAATGTTACACTTGTTGCGTTAATTAAGCCTTATTCTTTGCTGATGGAAGTCTTGATTTTAAGATCTTTGTATGGCAGTTTTATATGAGTCATAAGAATAGGATCTCCCTTAACCCTCTTTCATAAGGGAAGAAATCAATTTAAAATTCTCACCAATGATTTGAGATTGCTATACAAAATATTGATCTTTTTTAGATTAAATGGTTTATGCAAGAAAATATTTAAAAAGAACCAAAATAAAAAATACGATAAGAATAAATTATCAGAACTTATTAATAATGTTTAAACTTAAAAAAAGACAAAAACAGTTACAAATTATTATCAAAAAAGTAAGATTTTCTCCTAGTTGGCAAGGATGCGTTTTATTAAGTGTAATATTATTATTAACTTGTGCTGGTTCGGCTTCTGCCCAG
>PXEJ01000144.1 GCA_003566215.1 Cyanobacteria bacterium T3Sed10_376R1m
CCCCTGCGAAGGCAACGTGTGGGAGTGCCGGGACCCGATCGAGGGCTCCTTTGGCTCGGTGGGCTGTGCAGGTCCGCCCCAGAACGCGTGCGGTGGGTGCGAGGAGATCGAGCCGGAGCAGCAGGTGGGCCGCGAGTGCGGCGACGGCTGCGGGTTCTACGAATGCGACCCGGAAAACCCGAACGCGACGATCTGCGTGGAGGACGAGTCGCTGCGCAACGAGTGTGGCGGGTGCGGTGAGCTGCCCTTCGAGATCGGCGAGGAGTGCGAGCTCTGCGATGAGCCGGGCACTTACCAGTGCGTCGGCACGGGCCTGGGCTGCATCTCGGAGTTCGCTGAGCGCAACGACTGCGGCGGGTGTGACGATCTCGACGGTGAGCTGGGAGACCCCTGTGACGACTGCGGGGGTACGCTCATCTGCGAAGACGAGAACACACTGGTCTGCGACGAGCAGTGTCCCGATGAATAGCCATGAAAGGACACGTCATGAACCATGATACCGACAATACGAAGCGTACGATTACATCCAGGGGCTGGTGCAGAACCAAGGGAGTCGCCATGAAGATTCTTCGATCGAGTGATGAAACGTGGGGGCAGGGCAGGTCTTGCGGAGCAGCGGCCGGCGGATACCGGCGACGTACGGGGCCCCTGGCGCTCTGTGCAGCGCTCGTGCTGCTGGCGGGCTGCGCCGAGGTCGCTGCGCCCGAATCCGATGGTCACCGTCAGTCCGAGCTGCGCGACCAGATGCACACCCTCTCGGCCACAGATATTGCCGTGAGGGTGGCCGAGCGCCCAAGAACTTCCCTGACCTGCTCCGCCGAGGGCGAGAGCGGAGCTTCCACGGTGTCATCTTGTGGCGCTGACTTCGCGCTGCGCTCACCCGTCGACGTATTGCTGGGGACTACAACCACTGAACACGACGATCACGCGCATCCGGAGGATGGCGCAGGGCGCGAACCCGGCACTGCGAACGCGCCCGCAGACCTTCGGTCCGATGTGGGTGGTCAGGCATCGTACGAGCCGGACGTGTCAGCGTCTGAGCCGCGGGTGACGCCGGATCAGGGAGTCCGACGTTCGCTGCCCTCATACCTGACGCCACGTGCACTTGGGGAGCCGACCGTACCAGTGCGCGATGTGAATGGCGCGCTTCTTGCGCCCACGCAGCAGGAGGGGAGCGGTGGTGATCGTCGCGCGCAGCCGCTGACGGAGCCGCTCCCGACGATGCTGCAGGAGCTGCAGTGGGAGACGCTCCCGGAGTCGATGCGCAACCACCCGGATCTGGGACTGCGTGCGCCGAACGACCCGGAAGACGCATTTGAGCTGCTGCATGAGCGTACGCCCTACTCGCGTACCTTCGAGTCGATCAACGGGGAATTCACGACGATCCACTACTACAGCCCGCAGTTCGTGGAGGAGGATGGCCTGCATCTGTCCGCGTGGGCAAGCTTTCAGGAGCACGGCTCGGGGGATCGGATCCGAATCGCCGACCGAACGCGCGGCTACTATCCGCAGGATCTCTCCGACGGACTGACGCTGCTTGTGGGAGACGCGCAAGCGGAGCTTGTGATGCTGCGCGAGCACGCGATCACGTCGGCGACGGGGACGAATCTGGAGCCTGTGGATGTGCCGATGGAGCTGGGTCTGCAGCGCCACGACCACCTGCGCTACGGGGACCCGAACGTGGGGCTTGAGGCGTACATCGACCAGGAACTGAGCGGCGTGAAGCTCGGCTACGTGCTGCACGAGCCGATGCGCGAGCGTCTCGGGGCCGAGCTGAATGAGCTGACCTTCACGTCACGGATGGAGCTCCCGGAGGACGGGCTGCTGGTTCGCGATGGCGAGGTCCACGACATGCTCGGTGGCTGCGATGCGTTCGAGATCCAGAGCCTGACCGGGGACGCGTTGCTGCGCCTGGGGGACCTGGTGCTGTGGGACAGCGCCGCAGCCGCGCTGGGTGGTACGGAGTTTCTGTGCGGCGAGGACATCGAATACCACGTGGAGGTCGAGGGGCGAGACGTGATCTTCGGGATCATCGTCGGTGCGGATTACCTGCGCGACCAGACGCGCTCCTGGCCTGTCTTCGTCGACCCCCAGATCACATGGCCGACCGGGGACAACTCGCCCTTCTTCCCCTGGGACGCGTGGGGCTTTGATCCCACTGGAGAGTCCGGTGATCACTCGGGGACGGCGCTCAGTAACTTCAGCCGCACCTACGGCTGGGCGACGGCCGGTCGCAATGACAGCCGGCGGGCGTTCTTTCGCTGGCCGATCTGGGGCGTACCCACCGATGCGTACGTGAACAACACGCGAAGAGAAGTCAATCTCGAGACCTACTGGAACCTCAATACCTGGACGCAATGTGGCAGCGACTGCAGTCGCTGCGGCAGCTACAGCTGCGGCTGGTTCAACTGGAGCACGTGCTGCAACTCGTGCTGCTGGACGAACTCGAGCTGGCAGCGCGACGACAACCGGCGGGCCCACTGGCGCGCACGCTTCGTCAACGCCACCTACTCGTGGACGACGCTTCACTGGTACTTCACCAACAGCTTCTATGCGGATCAGACGACCGAGGACTGGCAGTCCTCCAACGTCCCGGGCGGCTGGGGCGCCAACTGCTGGGATACCGGCTGCAACAACGCCATCATCAACGAGGTCGAGCCCAACGAGACCTACAACCAGGCGCCGCGCGCCGCGCGAGCG
>PXEJ01000103.1 GCA_003566215.1 Cyanobacteria bacterium T3Sed10_376R1m
CAGACTAAACCTTTATCGGCTTTAAAATTAATTATTGAGGAGATTATTACTAATGATAATTTATACTATGATTTTGTTAAACAAGTTGATTTAAAAAGTGGGCAAATAAGTGGCGATCGCCCTTACTTTCAACAGCCCGGACAACCAGCCCACCCAGAAGATGAATATAGTCATGAGTCAGTAAAAGAGAAATTATTAGAACTTTTAAAAGTTATTAATAATCAACCATTATAATCTGCTCAATAAACCATAATTCTTTCAAATAATTTATTTTTTTATTGAAATATAAATGATTTGAGACGACTAAATAGGGTCTGCTTAATCAATCAAAAACTACAAATATCAAGGGTTTAGGCATACTACAAGTATTAACAAATATACAAAAGTAACGGTTTTTTAACAAAAAAAATAGTTAAAAGTATAAAATTACAGATAATACACCCAGAGAATAAAACCTCATAATTATCAATTGTCAATTCTTTTCAGCAAAGCCTCCCCAGTAAGACTGAAGGGGCGCACTTGGGTAATTTTTACGGGGACAATTTTCCCTTTTAGTTTATTAATATCTCCAGCGAAAAAAGTAAGACGACTACCCTCAGTTCTACCCACTACTTGAGTATCATCCTTTGGGTTAACATCTTCTACCAATACTTTCTCAATTCTACCAAGATAACGTTGGGATCTTTCTTCTGCTTTAACAGATACTAACCGATTTAGACGTGCCAGGCGATCGCTCTTCACCTCCTCACTAAGTTGATTTTTCCACTGGGCGGCTGGAGTTTGGGGGCGAGGAGAATAAGCCGCCGTATTTAATTGATCAAAACCAATATCCTCCACTAACCTTAAGGTATTCTCAAATTGCTCCTCCGTTTCCCCCGGAAAACCAACAATAGCATCAGCACTAATAGACGCAAGGGGCATATAACCACGAATTTTATTAATAATATCTCGATAACGCTCATGGGTATAACCACGCTTCATGGCTTTTAAAACATCATTATCCCCCGACTGAAAAGGAATATGAAAATGTTCACACACCTTCGGTAACTCATAACAAGCCTTAATCAAACGCTCGGTAAAATAACGAGGATGAGAAGGGGCAAAACGAATACGCTCAATGCCCTCCACATCATGAAGATAGTAAAGTAAATCCGTCAAAGTATGCTTATTTCTCCCCGTCTCCGTTGTACCAGGTAAATCACGCCCATAAGCATCAATATTTTGACCAAGTAACGTTACTTCTTTATAACCTTGACGGGCAATTTCTTCAATTTCCGCCTTAATTGCTTCGGGAGTACGAGATTGTTCGACTCCCCTAGTATTTGGAACTACACAGTAACTACATCTTTCATTGCAACCATAGATAATATTTACCCATGCAGAAACTTGACTTTCTCGCCGAGGTTTAGTAATATCTTCAAAGATGTGTACAGGGTCAGTAGCTACAATTTGATTTCCTGCAAAAACCTGCTCTAACAAACTATCAAGACGATTGGCGTGTTGAGGCCCCATCACAAGGTCAATTTCTGGCACACGGCGTAAAAGTTGTTCTCCTTCTTGCTGTGCTACACAACCAGCTACCACAAGGGTTAAGTCATTTTCTTTATGTTTCCTTTTTGCTTGTCTGCCTAAATAGGAATAGACTTTTTGTTCGGCATTATCCCTGATACTACAGGTATTATAAACAATAACATTTGCTTCGTTGGGGTCTTCGGTAGCATCATAACCCATGGTTTCAAGTATTCCCGCCATGCGCTCGGAATCTGCCTTGTTCATCTGACAGCCAAAGGTAATGATATTATAAAGAGGATTATTTTTAGTCATGTTATTCATATAAATTTGATATATATATTGATTTTATTTTTGATCAATCTTTCCAGTATAACAATGGACAATTGATAATTCAAAGTTTTAAGTTAATCCCTCCCTGAGTTCGATAGATATAAAAAACTTCAAGAAGAAGGATTTAAAAGTAATAACTTAAATGAATTTTACTCCCTAAAAATAATTTTACTTAGTAGTTAATAGCTAAAAAATATTTTATAAAAAGTTTACTAAAATAGGATTTATTTCCTTAGAAAAATGTTCTTGGGGATAGTGTTTTGCTTCTTCTAATTTAATTAATTTAAAATTTTTGTTAGTTTTTACTATTTCTTCTACAGGTTCTAGTTTTAACCAAGGATCATCAACTCCCCAAATAATTAAACAGGGTTTTTGATATTCTTTTAAACCTGTTTCTATTTCCGCCATTGTTTCTTTAAATTGCATTTTTTTGGCAATGGTAACTAATGTTCTCCCCGCTAAAGAAGAAGTAACAATCGGTTTACGATAATAAGCTAAATTTTGATCAGAAATCACATAACCACAACCTTTTTCTAGGGTACGATCTACGAATAAAGGGTCTTGGGTAATCATATCCCCTAAGGCCGGAACACTCCATTGATTTATTAACCAAGGTATTTTTGCTTTGGTGGAAATAGGAGTATTTAGTATTACTAATTTATCAATTTTATCTGGGTATTTAAGGGCATATTGTATGCCAACAGTTGCTAAAAATCCCTGCACTACTAAATTTATTTTATCTACCTCAAAAGCATCAATAAATTCTTTCAACGCTTCTATATAAGCACAGGGAGTATAGGCAAATTTTCGTTTATCTGGTTTGTCTGAATTCGCCCATCCTAACCAGTCAG
>PXEJ01000261.1 GCA_003566215.1 Cyanobacteria bacterium T3Sed10_376R1m
GCCTTCGTCAATAGCTTTAAATTGCTCTGGTTTTCCTCTTAACTTGTATTCTAAAATAAACATTTTACGTTGTTATACTCTACGTAATATTATAGCTTATAATGGCGCTAATAGGCTAATCGCCTTTTCTTTATTTGTCAAATTTCATCCCACCGTTAATTTAATTAGGTTTCCCCCGTGAAAATTTAACGGGGGCATTCATTTGACATCCTCAAGGTAATTTTTAATAAAAATTCTTTTTTGAATCGAAAGGAAGATGTTAGCTTAGAGATAGAAACACTCTAAGTTAATGGAGCTTTATTCCATGTCTCAAGTTGAACATTTATCTAATTTTACGAGTAACGCTCTTGAACAAGAAATCTTAAACAGATTCCGGAACCTCGTTAAAATAATACCATCGGACTGTAAAATTTTTCGTGAATCTTGGGGAACATCAACAGTATTGTGCCTTGATTTTTCCTGTTGTCCCTATCAACTCGAAATTGTTAAAGAAAATTCTGCTGTTTTAACCAAAACTCTCCAAGAAATGGCCATCAGTAAATCAATTATTTTTCGGAATGGTAATCAAGTAAAAGCCTTACGTCATATCTTCTCAACCAAAAATAATTAGGCTTTTGTCTAAAGCGATTTTATTTGCCAAAAACATCAATCAACTTTTATAAATAAAAGTACGCAAAGGGGACTGCCTATTTTTATAGATAGTCCCTTGAAATAGTCAAGATATAAGTTTTATAATCTACCAACTCTCAAGAAAACACTACAATCAAAATAAGATTGTTAATTTACAATAAAATCATCTTTGTGCAAAATGACTTTTCAATTACCCCAAGAATATCAACAAAGATTATCTAAAATAGATCAATTTTGGTCTAATTTTCGCACCAATCAAGACATTCCTGATAAAGTGATTGAAACAGGTAATAACATCATCAAGGATCATCAGTTTGACATTATAATTTGTGGAGGTACTCTAGGAGTATTTTTAGCCACAACACTACAAGCAAAGGGCTATAAAATCGCAATCATTGAAAGGGGAAAATTACAAGGTAGAGAGCAAGAATGGAATATCTCACGCCATGAGTTAAACTGCCTTATAGAGTTAGAAATTTTAACTGCTCAAGAATTAGAAACAACAATTTTCACTGAGTATAATCCGGCTAGAATTAGTTTTCATCAAGGTTATGAACTATGGGTTAAAGATGTTTTAAATATTGGAGTTAGCCCCAAAAGTCTGTTAGATCAAGTTAAAGATAAATTTTTAAAATTAGGGGGAGAAATATTAGAAAATACTTGTTTTATCTCTGCCCAAATTAGTGATAGTGGAGTCAAGGTTGAGTGTGAAAAATTCAATCTGACTTGTAGATTGTTAATAGACGGCATGGGACATTTTTCCCCCATAATTAAACAGATAAGAAAAACAGAAAAACCCGAAGGAGTTTGTTTGGTAGTAGGTAGTTGTGGAGAAGGATTTAAACATAATGATACGGGAGATTTAATTGCTACTTTTACCCCAATACAAAATCAATGTCAGTATTTTTGGGAAGCTTTTCCAGCTAAAGATGGGCGTACTACTTATTTATTTACCTATGTGGATGCCCACCCCAATCGGATTAGTTTAACTACCCTAACCAATGAATATTTAAAACTACTTCCTGAATATCAAGATATAGATATTGAAAACATTGATTTTAAACGTTTTCTTTTTGGTTTTTTCCCTGCTTATAGTAAAAGCCCAGTAAAAATGCCTTGGGATAGGGTTATCCCCATAGGGGATAGTAGCGGTAGTCAATCTCCTGTAAGTTTTGGAGGCTTTGGGGCAATGATGCGTCACCTACCCCGTTTAACTTTTGCCATTGATGAGGCTTTATCTTCTGATAGCTTGACTCAAAAGGATTTAGCTTTAATTCAACCTTATCAACCGAATATATCTGTTACTTGGTTGTTTCAGAAAACTATGAGCGTGGGGGTTGATAAACAGGTTAATCCTAATCAAATTAATGATTTAATGAGTGGGGTTTTTAAGGTTATGGATAAATTGGGAGAGGATACTTTAAAGCCTTTTTTACAAGATGTAATTCAATTTTCAGGGTTGTCTAAAACTTTGCCTTTAGTTAATCCTAAATTGGTTTTACCTTTATTGCCTCAAGTTGGTTTACCTGTTTTAGCAGATTGGTTAAAACACTATACTAATTTGGGTATTTATAGTGGGTTATATACCTTTATAAATTCTTTTAATTCTCTAGAAAATAAGATGAATAATCAACAAAAATATTATTACCATCGTTACCTTGATATGTTGAAATATGGAGCAGGAAAAGATTTTTAATTATTATTTTAAATTTGACAATTGACAGTTAATAATTGATAATAAAGTTATAGTATCTTGACAACAGAGACTGAAAATTTTATTTATTTATTATTATGCGTATTTTAATTATGGGGGGGACTCGTTTTATCGGTGTTTCCTTAACCAAACAGTTAGTAAAACAAGGTCATGAAGTAGTTTTATTTAATCGGGGAAATAATCCTGCCCCAGTAGATGGTATTCAACAAATACATGGCGATCGCACTTCTGCAGTACAATTAAAAGAGAAGTTAGGGGGAGAAAACTTTGATGTCATCTTTGATAATAATGGCAGAAAATTAAGTGATACGAAACCCCTCGTAGAAATATTTAAAGGTAAA
>PXEJ01000204.1 GCA_003566215.1 Cyanobacteria bacterium T3Sed10_376R1m
ATTTAGAATTTGTCACTGATATTGTGACAAAATTGAGTAAATTAAAGCAATATTCTCAATTATTAATTGGTTTTGCTGCTCAAACAGGAAATATTGTTATTCCTGCTATGGATAAATTGAAAAGAAAAGGGTTAAGTGCGATCGTTGCCAATCCCATTGATAAGATTAATGTAGGATTCGGCACAGATACCAATGAAGCAATCTTTATCAATCACAATGGTCAAAAAACAACCCTCAAACCCTGTTCTAAATTAGTCCTAAGCCATCAAATTATTGACTTGATTCATTCCCTAAACCCATAGATAATTCATGTTGTTCAAATTGAATTAACTTGTTTCTTTTCGCACATTAAAACAAGGATAAAATATTTTCTCCTAAATCAGAAGACAACATTAAACAAGGATATACAGCTTTCCCCCATTTAGAATAACTCAAACCACAACAACTACCAACTCTTTTTATATTAGAAATATAGCGGGAGACAATTAAAGGTAAACTAAAAAAATCAACCCCTTTCTCAGAGTATCTAGGAAAGCCATCTTTCGGAGAAATCACCTCTAATAATATATTAGAAGTTTTACATTTATCATAGATATTGTTTGATATATCCTCAAAAAGATAAAATAAGCGATCCTTTTCTAATTTTTCTAATTCACCATTACTACCATCCAAATCAATGCTACATTGAAATAAAAATATAATCAATGTTTGAGGATTTACATTCCAACTAGGTAATAACTTTTTTTGTTCAACTAATATATAGTCATTCTCTTGTATTTTTTTAATAAATATTTCAATACTTAAATTAGTGTTGACATCTTTTCGTGTTAATTGCATACATAGTTTAAAATGATTTATGTTTTTTAGAGGTTCAATTTATTTTTGTAAAAAAAATTGTGGCGTTGCTTAATTATGGTATGAAATAATATTAAATGATAATAAATAAGATAAACAAATATTTGTAATTCATTTAATGATAAATCATTCTTATTCAATCAGTCAATTAATCATTAAACAGGTTTAAAACTATTACATAACAGTTTTAAATCATTTGTGAGAATTTAAAATTGAGTTCTTCCCTTCATAAGGGGAGCTAGGGGAGATCATATTCTCATGACTCAAATAAGATTACTATATAGCCAAAACTGATAAAGTAAAATAATGAAAATAAGTCATCAAAGTTTAAATATTTTATAAAATATATTTTTACCAAGTATTCATTTTTTTATACAGTCAAATAACATTATTGTTAAAATTAATATTCTAATTATGAGCAAAAATAATAATAATTTATGGGATAAAATTACTAATACAACCATAAATGCACTAGATAAAAAAGCATTAAAGCCAATTTTAACTAATTATGAAGTTATTGAAGATAATAGTTTGAATTTTGTAGTTAGAATTTTAGATAATATTCAACTAAAAGAATATGCTAAGAAAAAACAAAAAAAATATCAGAAAATATCTAACTATAATCCCTTTTTGCCCTATGAAGATAATCTTTATGTTGCAGATTTAAGTAATACCCACGTTTGTATTTTAAATAAGTATAATGTTGTTAATAATCATGTATTAATTATTACTCGTGATTTTCAACCTCAAGAAAATTTATTAAATTTATTTGATTTAGAGTCTTTGTGGCTAGTTTTAAAACAAGTCAAGGGTCTAGCATTTTATAATGCTGGTTCTATAGCTGGAGCATCTCAACCTCATAAACATTTACAGGTTATTCCTTTTCCTTTTGTGCCAAATTATCCTACTTTTCCCATAGATAATCTGGTTTTAAATTATGAAAATAAACTCAAACAAAATGAAATAGTTATGGTTGATGAATTACCTTATCAAAATGCGATCGCATTTCACCATAGTATCGATAAATCTGCAAAAGAATCAGCACAAATTACTTTAGATTTATATTATCAAATGTTAGATTTTTTAGGAATAGATAATACCAAAGAAAAAACTGAAGGAAACTATAATTTTTTACTAACGAAAAAATGGTCAATGATTATTCCCCGTAGCCAAGCAAAAGCATTATCTATTTCCATAAACTCTTTGGGTTTTGCTGGAGCATTATTAGTTAAAGATCAAGAACAATTAGACATCATAAAAGAACATAAACCCCTACATATCCTCACAGAAGTTGGGATCAAAAAGTAATTAATAATTAGCAATATACAATTCAAATAACTAATTAATTTTGGTTATCCCATAGTTGAGTGATCGAAAATTTCAATCTTGAACAGAGGTAAATTAGGGTAAAATAGAACGGTTGTATTTGCAAAAAAGTAAAGAATTGCAGTGATTGAACGCTATACATTGCCCGAAATGGGCGAACTTTGGACTGATAACTATCGACTAAAAACATGGTTGCAAGTAGAAATTGCAGTATGTGAAGCTCAAGCAGAGTTGGGCAACATTCCCAAGGAAGCCTTAGCAGAAATTAAGGCAAAAGCTGATTTTGACGTTAACAGAGTTTTAGAAATTGAAGCGGAAGTGCGCCACGATGTAATCGCTTTTTTGACTAACGTCAACGAATATGTCGGCGATGTAGGGCGTTATATTCATTTAGGAATGACTAGCTCTGATATGCTAGATACCGCCTTGGCTTTGCAGATGGTTGCCAGTTTAGA
>PXEJ01000298.1 GCA_003566215.1 Cyanobacteria bacterium T3Sed10_376R1m
GGGAATTAGACCCGAATATTCCGACAATTTTGTTAGGGCATTTGATGGCGGAAAGAGCCCAGATTGGTGCTGAACGTTATTTGGCGGTGGGTAAAGGTTTTCAAGTGCCTTTATCTTTATTAATTCGCCCTGAGTTTGATTATGTGGCTTTAGGTCATGTTCACAAGCACCAAAATCTTAATTTGCGCAATAATCCCCCGGTGGTTTACCCGGGGAGCATTGAAAGGGTTGATTTTTCTGAGGAGAAGGAGGAAAAGGGATATGTCTTAATTGATGTTGATGACCAAAAAGAGGTTAATTGGCAGTTTTGTGTGCTTCCTGCTCGTCCTTTTTGTACTATTGAGTTGGATGTTAGTAAAAGTGCTAATCCTCAAGGGGATATTTTAAAGGCGATCGCATCTACTGGCATTGAGGATGCGGTGGTTAGATTAATGTATCAAGTGCGATCGGAACAATTAGAATTTATCGATATTAATACTATTAATCAGGCTTTGAGTATTGCTCATACCTATAGCATTAGGGCAAATTTAGTTAGCCAAGAAAACCGTCGTCGTTTACCTGAGTTGGGTGTAGGAAATACTTTAGACCCTTACACAGCTTTATCTACCTACCTAGAAAATAGAGAGGATATACAAGATATTACCGAAGATATGTTAGCTGCAGCCCAAAATCTTTTGGCAAAAATTGCTTAATTATCGATAGAAAAAGTTTTTTAAAGGGATACTACTTGTCAAAACCACAAATGATATAAGATAATAGTAGATTGTGTATAAAATTACTGTTATAGTAACTATCAGCTAAAATCATGGCAAGTAAAAAAGGCGTTCGCATAATTATTACCCTAGAGTGTACCGAGTGTCGTACCAATAATGATAAGCGCTCTAAAGGAGTATCTCGTTATACAACGATGAAAAATAGACGTAACACCACTGGCAGAATGGAAATCAAAAAATTCTGTACCCACTGCAACAAACACACTATCCACAAAGAAATTAAATAAATTAGTTTCCGGTAGTTCAATTCATTAAATAAATAGTAAATATTAAAGATTAAATTATGGCTTATTTTCGCAAAAGATTATCTCCCATTCCCCCTAGTCAAGAAATTGACTACAAGGATTTGGAATTGTTACACAAGTTTGTAACCGAAAGAGGCAAGATGCTTCCTCGTCGTATTACTGGTTTAACCGCTCATCAACAAAGAGAGTTAACCCGGGCAGTTAAAAAGGCTCGGTTATTGGCTTTGTTACCTTTTATTAATGTTGAAGGTTAATAAATTTTAGTTTTCGCCCGACAGAATCCTCACACCGTCAACGGGATAACAATAAAACCTTTGGGTGTGAGATGACTAAACTGATAAGGTGCGAAACTAAATTTTCTATATTTTCCACAGGAAAGAGTATTTATAGTTTCTGATTTATTCAGCAGATCCTAATTATAGAGAAGTGTTGGTTGTTTTTCCAAAAATTAAAATAATTAAACCTAATTAATTTTGACCATTGATAAAGATAAGATTAATTTAGCTATTACAATGGGTGACCCCACAGGGATAGGTTCGGAGGTCATTCTTAAAGCTTTAAATGATGCTACTTTTTACCAAAAAGCGAATATAACGATAATAGGCGATCGCCCTTGGTTAGAATACACATATAATTGTTTACATCGCAAAACTAATTTAATACACCCTGACCAATTAGAGGTGATTGAGGTTTCTTCCGACTTTCAAGGAAAATGGGGAGAGGGTACATCTGCCACGGGAAAGGCTAGTTTTTTATATCTCAATCGTGCGATCGCCCTTACCCTAGATGGTAAATTTGATGGTATCGTCACGGCGCCCATTGCCAAATATTTATGGCAAAAAGCAAATTATAATTATCCGGGGCAAACAGAAGTATTAGCAATTAAAGCCAACGTTGAAAAGTTTGGCATGATGTTTGTGGGCAAATCTCCCCACACCGGTTGGATTTTGAAAACCCTTCTAGCCACCACCCATATCCCCTTAAGTCAAGTTTCTAGTACCCTCAACCCTGATCTAATGACCCTCAAATTAGAGCTACTCCTAGACACCTTGAAACAAGATTTTAACTTAGATCAACCCACAATTGCGATCGCAGGGCTAAATCCCCATAGTGGAGAAAATGGCAAACTCGGCACAGAAGAAAAAGAGTGGTTGTGGGATTGGTTTAATGATGCCCAAAAAAAATACCCCCAAGCAAAATTAATTGGATTATTACCCCCTGATACCATGTGGGTTAAACCCTCTCAAGCTTGGTATAGTAACCCAAATATTTCTGTCCCCAACGCTTTTTTAGCACTATACCATGATCAAGGACTAATCCCCGTCAAAGCCATGGCCTTTGATCAAGCCATAAATACCACCATTGGCTTACCCTTTGTGCGCACATCCCCAGATCATGGTACCGCCTTTGACATCGCAGGGAAAGGTATCGCAAATCCCCAAAGCATGAAAAGTGCGATCGAATTAGCCATTAGCCTCTGTCAAAATCGTCAAAAAAGAAACAACAGATAAACTTTTTTTACCCGTTAAACGTATATTCACGAACAAAAATTCTCCCCCAAGAACAAAACTTTAAACTCAAAATTCTTGATAAGATTAAGACACACTGACTTTATAAAATGACAGGAAAATGACAAACAGTAAAATAACCTTATACAATA
>PXEJ01000329.1 GCA_003566215.1 Cyanobacteria bacterium T3Sed10_376R1m
GTCCACTGTGCGCGTGAGCTAATCGGCTGCCGCTTGCGCTGGGGAGATTGCGTCGGCAGGATTGTCGAGACGGAGGCGTATCATTCCACGGGTGATGAGGCTTCGCATATTTGGACTCGCCCGTCCGCCCGCCGCTTCCTGCAGGCACACCGGGCGGGCGATGCCTACGTCTATTTAACCTATGGGATGCATTGGCTCTTCAATATTTTGGTCAAAGGGCCGGAGGGCGGCGGTTTCGTGCTCATCCGGGCGCTGGAGCCGGAGGAGGGGCTGGATGCGATGCGGCAGCGGCGTGGGCCACTCCGCGAGGCGCAGTTGATGTCCGGGCCCGCCAAATTGGCCCAGGCGCTGGGGATCAGCGGTGAGGACCATGGCAGTCGTTTTCTGGAGAACGGCACCGGTGCGCTGTAAAAGGGGAAGGCCCCCTCGGCGATCATGGCCGGCCCGCGCATCGGTATCTCCAAAGCCATCGAGTTGGAATGGCGCTTCGGCGACCCCGACTCCAAGTGCCTCAGTAAAAAGTTTGGTATAAGAGTGCCGCATTCATCTACGTGATTGCACTCCGACCCAAAACAACTCTTTTTAGAAATCGGATGGTTATTACCGAACAAGTGCCCTCGCGAGTGCCGCACCCGCCCATAGTTGAAGCAATCGTTGATATTGATTGTGAGCTCCCGCCGGGAATGAAGCTGGAGGACATTGAAACGACCGCGCGCGACTCCCTTCAAGATAACTATCCGCAACTGCAAAAAAGACTTTTGCAACAGTTTCAAATACGCCAGCAAGGCGAGGGTCCGCCTGAACACGAAGTCGGAGATGGAAGATTGGAGGCGCTTCTATTCCGTAGTGATGACAACCTCCAACTCACGCAATTTCGTAGATCAGGATACTCTTTCAATCGTCTGGCACCCTACGACGGTATGGACGTTTATCTTCCCGAGATTGAGCGCACTTGGGAAAATTATCGCGAGATCGCTCTGCCAGTCCGAATTGGCAAAGTTGGGCTACGAATGATTAACCGGATTGCAGTGCCCCTGAATCAACATGGAGGATTAAATTTGGAGGCATATTTCACAACTGGCCCTCAGTTGCCATTAGTTGAAGGGCGGTCACTTTCTTTTACAGGGTTCCTCAACCAGCATCAGATTATTGACGAGGGTAGTGGCCATCAGGCGAACATCGCCCTTGCAGTCGAAGGGAAACAGGGAGATAAACTAATCGTATTGCTTGATATCGATGTATTCGACTTGCGCACACGCGAGACTCTTGAGTGGCCCGACATCGCGCCCGTTCTTGCTTCGCTTCGAAACTTGAAAAACCAGCTTTTCTTCAACATCTTAACGAAAGAATGTCGCAATCTATATACATGCCAATCGTAGCAACGGGCTTCATCTCCCTGGGTGGTTGCGCTAGTGCGCAGACCGGCGTTTCGGACGAGGCCGTAATGTTGCATGATAATTTTGCGCGGCTTTATGCGCATCAGGAAGGCGCTGAGTCACTCTTCGGTAAGAAGTCTCAACTGATTTCGGATTTACGTGAAATTGCAGCAGAATGTGCAAACGACGACTGGGATGGTTACGGAGCTGAGGCTATCAACGATGCTGTGGTTTTTCGGGCCGAGGCTGTAATACGTGCCCTGCCGGAAGCACTCCCGAATCCCGAGATCTCTGCCGAGCCGGATGGCGATATCTCATTTGATTGGACTCCTTCCCGGACACGGACTTTTACATTGAGTGTAAATGCAGGCACTCGACTGGCATACGCCTGGATCGATGGAGCTAATCGTGGCAACGCTGCAGAAGCGTTCGAACGTGGGACCTTGCCAAAGCGATTAGTAAATGAACTCCAACAAATCACTTCCGATGTCCCTGCCTTCCGGTCTTCCTGAGGTCGTTGCAAACGACGAGCCGATTTTAAGGTTTCTGACGAACCGCAATCACTACAACACTTCTGCGGTCAAGCCCCCGGCATTTACCCCCAATCCGAAAGACGGGTGTTTATCGGTTGCTCGCCACAACGCAGAGCCAATCGATGCGTCGGAGCGCATGGCCAGAGAAGACTTTAATCTTCCAAAGGCGGTAGGTGTGGCGCGTCTGCCTGCTAAAGCATTTCGAAAAGAAGGTTTGGACTTTCGAGCTGATGACACTCCGCCCAGGCATGCTGATGTTATCGACTGGCCTTGGCGAGAAGACGACCCCGAGTATGGAAAGTCTGAACGTAAGTTGATTGCGGCAGCTTTAGCACAACAGGCAGAACGCTTGATGTTTCGATGAGTTCATACTCAGCGCTCGACGTAGGCGGGCGGCGTCGCCTTGGCGGTCTCGTAGGCACCCGCCTGCCAGTCGCGCACCTTGCCCAGCAAAAAGTCGATAAAGCCGGGTGACTCGTTCAGGCAGGGGATCTGTTCGAAGTCCTCGCCACCCGCTTCGAGGAAGCTGTCGCGGCCCTGCATGGCAATCTCCTCCAAGGTCTCCAGACAATCGGCGGTGAAGGCCGGGCAAATGACTTTGACCCGCTTATGGCCTTGCTCGGCCAGTTCCTCCAGCGTCTTGTCAGTGTAGGGCTGTAGCCAGGGCTGCCGACCGAGGCGACTCTGGAAGGTCAGCATGTATTTTTCCTTGGGGAGCTTGGCCGCAGCGACGAATTTCTCCACTGTCATGGCGCA
>PXEJ01000091.1 GCA_003566215.1 Cyanobacteria bacterium T3Sed10_376R1m
ACAAAAAATAAACACTTGCGTGGGTAGTTTAGAGTAACCTTGAAAAAAAGGATTTCACGAAAACAACCCACAAAAAATAAACACTTGCGTGGGTAGTTTAGAGTAACCTTGAAAAAAAGGATTTCACGAAAACAACCCACAAAAAATAAAACCTTGCGTGGGTAGTTTAGTGGCAGAATCTTTGGCTTCCAACCAAATGACCCGGGTTCGAATCCCGGCCCGCGCATATTACTCTTTTGGAAGGTTTTATGAGACCAATCTTTTTTTAATGATTTTTAGTTTTTATAAAAATGTATTTTAAAGCTTAATAATTATTATAAATGACTCTTGTTTAAATAAATAAAATGTCAAATGAAATATTAATTTTAGCAAATAAAGAAGGGGGTGCTTATGATTTTGCAAAAGGAGTTTATAATTACGTTCTTGAGCACCCTCGAAAAAAAAGAGACTATTCTTTTGGAAATGTGGATATTAAAACATTTAATGATGGTGAGATTTTTGCAGAAGTATGTGAGAATGTAAGAAAAAGAACTTGTTTTTTTGTTCATGATTCTTGTATGTGTCCGTAAGATTGGCTTGTTTCACTAGCTTTAGTTAATGATGCTCTTATGAGGTCTGATGCAGCAAAAATTGATAATGTTCTACCTTATATGAAATATTCCAGACAAGACAGAATGTCAGAACCTAGAACACCGATTTCTTCAAGAATTGTTGCTGATTTAATACAAGAAAAGGCTTATAGGGTTATTACAACTGATTTGCATAATCCGGCTATACAGGGATGTTATAAAATTCCTTTTGATAATTTAAAGGCTTATCCAATTATTATTAAAAATTTAAAAGAAAATTACTCTGATTTTTTAGAAAATGCTGTTATTGTTTCTCCTGATATTGGGAGTGCTGTAAGAGCAAAAAGTTATGCTGGAAGATTAGGTCTTGATGTTGTTTTGACAAGTAAAGAAAGAAAAAAAGCTGGTTCTGTTGATAAAATGACGATTATAGGAGATGTTAGTGGAAAAAATGCAATTATTGTAGATGATATGATTGATAGTGCGGGAACTTTATGTAAATCAGCAGAGATTTTAAGGGAAAAAAGGGCAAAAAGAATTTATGCGTGTGCAACTCATGGATTGTTTAGTAAGAATGCAGTGGAAAGGATTAATGACTCTTGTTTAGAAAAAGTTCTTATAACTGACTCAATCCCACAAAAAAGTAATGGTAAAATTGAAGTTGTTAGTTTAACCGGGTTATTTGGTGAAGCAATTCATAGGGTTTCTCATGGTGAATCAATAAGTGAATTATTTAATTAAGTTTTATAAATTGATAAGGTTTTTAGTACTGCAAAGCCTTAAAAACAACTAAATCATCTAATATTAGAAGTAAAGCATTAATCAGAGCATCTGGTTATTATTTATTTCTTAAATGAATTAAATATGGAAGAATCCAAATGAGAGAAGACAATAAAGGACAAAGACGTTCTTTTGGTGGTCCGAGGAGAAACAATGATTCTCGTGGTGGCGGTGGAAGATTTGGCAGAAGAGATAATCGAGGACCAAGAAGAGATTTTTCAGGACCAAGAGAAATGCATAAAGCAACTTGCAGTGAATGTGGTACTGAATGCGAGGTTCCTTTTAAGCCAACAGAAGGAAGATCGGTTTTTTGTAATGAATGTTTTGCAAAGAATAAGCCAAAGAGATATTAGTAAGGTATTTGGTTAAAGAGAAGTTAATTTTTGTTTTTGTTTTTATAGTAAGAGAAAAGGCTAGTTTTTAGTTCATTGATGTTTTTAATAGTTTTTTAAATAGTTTAGCTAATGTTTATAAATAAAAGCAAATTGAGAGAGTTATGGAACTTGAAGAGTTTTTGAAAATAATGAGACATTCAAGAGATGATTTTAGTGATGAAATTCCTTCAGAAATATTACATAGCACAATGACTTCAAAATATAAGGTAAGAAAAAGGTGGTTTCAATATAGTTTTTATTGTGCTGTAGAACTAGGGATTCATCATGGTTATGTTAATGAGGATGCAAGGCAAATGATGCAAGCTTTTCGTGATTATGCTAAAACAACTAATCTTTCTGGCAGGCTTACTACTCATGAAGATATAAATAGAGCAAATGAGGTTCTTACAACAATTATTGATGCTTTAGAAGCTAGATTAAGTTCTCATCATGATTAGAACTATGTTTCAAAAAGATAATCTTATATAGTTTTTAATTATTTTATTTTTATGGAGAAAATATCTGTTAATGAATTTTATGAAACTTTTGATTTTGAGAAAATGATAGATCAAAAAGCTCCACAACTTATTCAAGAATTTTTAGATGGAGAAATAGATTTCATTTCTAAATATATTAAAAAAGATTCCTCAATTCTTGAAATAGGTTGTGGTTATGGAAGATTATTAAAAGTTCTTTCTAAAAAATCTAATAAATTAGTGGGTATTGATTTTAGTGAAAAAATGGTTAATTTATCTAAACAAAACTTAAAAGAAAAAAAGAATATAAAAATTGAATTAATGGAGGCTGACAAGTTAAAGTTTTCAAAAAATTATTTTGATTATGTTGTTTGCTTAGATAACAGCTTTGGAAATATGCCTGATATTGAACTTAATGTTCTAAAAGAAATGAAAAGAGTATGTAAAAATCAAGGAGAAATAAT
>PXEJ01000305.1 GCA_003566215.1 Cyanobacteria bacterium T3Sed10_376R1m
GGGGCAAGAAGGGGAGTGGCTAAGATTAGACTATGGTTCATGGATAAGGGAAAACGAAACCCGTGTTCTACCGACAAAAGTACCACCCATAAGTAACATTCGCAGTATTACATCTCGCACTACCCCCCAAGCCACAGAGATTATTTTCCCGCTCCAAAATCCTGTACCCATCACCATCAAACAGGGGGATGACACTTTTACCCTTTCTCTCCATAACACTATCGCCCAAACCGACACCATTCGCTTTGATGATAATCCCCTAATTCGGCGCTTAGACTGGCATCAAGTCACCCCCACCCAAATCGACTATATATTTAACCTTAAAACATCTCAACAGTGGGGCTATGATGTTATCTATGAAGGGAATAATTTAATTTTAACCCTCAATCATCCCCCTAAAATTAATAGTTCCTTTGATGACGTAACCATCTTACTCGATCCGGGTCATGGGGGAGAAGAATTAGGGGCTGTGGGTTTAAACGGCTATCCAGAAAAAGCAATTAACCTAGTAATTTCTCAACTCATTGCCCAAGAATTAAAAGCAAAGGGCATGAATGTTGTTTTAACAAGGGAAGATGATCGGTTTGTGTCCCTTGGCGATCGCACTGAGATGATTAACAAAATAAAACCAACCTTAGCCCTATCAATCCATTATAACGCCCTACCAGACGGAGGAGACGCAATCAATACCAAAGGAGTCGGTATGTTTTGGTATCACCCCCAAGCCCATAGTTTAGCCATCTTTATGCAAGACTACCTCGTAAACACCCTCAATCGCCCTTCCTATGGAGTTTTTTGGAATAATCTTGCCCTCACTCGCCCCCACTCCGCCCCAAGTCTTCTTCTTGAACTAGGATTTATGATCAATCCTGAAGAATTTGAATGGATAATTGATACTGAGGAGCAAAAAAAACTAGCCAAAACCGTCGCCGATGGAGTTAGTCAATGGCTAGTTAATAATTCAGTGGGAAGATAGAGATCAATCTGTTTCCACGGTCAAAATTTGAGGAGGTGTTGCGTCAGGGGGATAAAGCAAATCAACGAATACCAAACGATTGGTATTGGGAGCCATGGTTATTTCTAACAAATCTTGTCCTTCTTCCCCTCTTTTTTGCACGAGATGAAAATAACGCCAACGGGGAATATTTTGGTCATCATTATATTTTACCTGTACTGTACCTCGAAAAAATACCTGTGGACCTGGTTCATCTAAAAACTCTAATTCCCCCACATCTTTTTTTATAGGAGTAGATATTTTTAGCCTTACCGTCTGACTTTCTTGGGTAGGATTGTGTAAAGGTAAAGTCAGGCTATATTGAACCCCATAGTTACCATGGGCACTATAGGCAGTGTCAGGATACCTTACCGCCATATTAGCGGTTTGAATTTGCCCTGATCCTAATCTTCCCGCCACAAGGGTGCTTAAACCATAGGAAAAACTATTTCCTGATTCAGGAATAGTTAACATCGCACTATCTTCTGAGTCAACTAAATCTGTTTTCCACATATTACCCTCAGAAACCCCTGCAACCCTACCATAAATAATTTTCCCCTCAGCACTAGGGGGCGTTGGGGCTAAATCTCTGGGAGTTGACAAACTGCCATTATTGAGTGTTTCCTGCCACTGGCTAAGGGTAGGTGGATTATCTTCAGTTTCCCCATAGATGGCTAAACTAGCTATATGCACTTGACCATCACTTTGTAATCTCATGTAGGTTGAGCGTCCATTAAGAGGGGGTTCTAGGGCTTGAATGGGGATGGGTACATTTAGCAACATTCGACTCTCACCACTGGGAATTGTGACATTGGCAGGAAAAATATCTTGACGTTTACCTTGTAATATATCTCCCATCACCCGGCTACCCGGACCTGCATAAATATTTCTTCCTTCTATTTGAGGAGGTAAGCTGATAAAAGGGGCATCGGGTTGACTGGTATAGGTTGCACCTTGCAGTATGTTGATATTGACAGCTTCGGCGGTGGGGTTATGTACCAAAATCCCAATGTAAAGGGTTCGTGTATCTCCTTCGGTGGGGGGGCGTGATACATGGTGGGCAAATATATCAAATTTTCCCTCAAAAGCAAAATCTAAGTGTGCTTCAGGAGTGGCTTTATTTGTGGGGGGAAATGTTGAGAGTAAAATTCCTTCTCCTAATACTAATTCTGGACTATTACTATTAAAAACTGGAACTTGGTTTAACTCTCCATTTAAGGGTCTGACGGGGTGAGTTTGGGCGATAAGGGGAGGATTAAGGGAAGAGTTGAGAGGAATACTAACGGGGAACAAAAGGGGTAGCAAACTTAGCATTATTGTATGGTATTTATTACTGCCTTTCAAAATCAAAAAGACAAGTTGACATTCCCCATTTTACTCCGTGGAAGGGAAAGATTTTTGATTCATAAACTCGCCATTAGATTAATGGTTAATGGTTTGCAACAATTTCTCCAAGGGGAAGTTCCTTTACGAAAAATAAGGTATTCTGGCAACATTGTGATAAATTATTGTTGGGTTTCTCAGTAGAAAAATTATTATTTATTGTCAATTATCAACTACCATGCTATGTCTAATCTTGAAGAACTAATGGTTCAAATTCAAGCAGAAGCTCAGAAAGCTGATTTTCCTCTTGATGTTCCTGTATATGAATCAGCGAAAAAAGA
>PXEJ01000388.1 GCA_003566215.1 Cyanobacteria bacterium T3Sed10_376R1m
CATCAAAGTTTTCTTGACATTGATTTGTCCAATGGGAGGCTTCTTTTTTGACCAATCCCAAGTTCAATTCTAAGATGCGGTTGCGAACTTTCAAATCTTGCTCTTTTTGATAAACAGCAAATAATTGCTCGTTTTTGACTTTATATTCAGTGGTAGATTTCATGGGCATATCTATTTCAACTCGCAAAATGATTGTTTACATTGACTTCAGATTTAAAAAGTCTGCTAGTTCTTTACTTATCACCCTTAGATCATATCCAATAGATTAGAGCACATACAACGGGATAATTACGGTATTTTTTTGCTAACTAATTTTGCTTACTTAAATATATTTACCGAGATTTAGTTAAGTTCTCTATATAGTATTTAATATTCTTAACTTTTTTTGGTATTAATTGAGATATTCAAACAGCTTTAAGGGAAAAACTTACAAAATTGACCTTTTTAGGGAAGAAACAAAGGAAATACATAATATTACAGATACTACACTTGGAAAATAAAACCCAGCAAAGGTAATTCAAATTACCTTCATCATACTATTTTGTTAAGACCTAATTAATGATTTCAGTATTTCTGATAAACCATTGATTATTAATTTTAATCAAATCATATCGAACTAATAAATCTTCTTCGTAAGAACGAGAGTTGTCCAAATTTCCATTACGGAAAAACTGGGAATTTTCTTTTACCCTCGCAGTAATATTGCCCTGATTATTATTTTGTGGATTGACACTAACCCCTTCGATCGCAATATCATGTTCATAACGACGATAGGCATTTTGATTTCTAAGGGCGATAATATTACCACGCCAAATAGTGAGTAAAGGATCAGTTAAGATAGTTTCCAAGGCATCTATATTATAGTTTGGACCTGTGCCTTGAGCCTTAGCTTCTAACCATTGCCTTACTATAGAAAGGGCTGTTTGAGCGGTTAAAGGATTTTCTGCCAAGATTAAATCTTGGGCCGCTATTTCTTCTGGCAACTGTATTAGAGGTTCAGTTAAAGAAATTTGTAAATTATTGGTACTTGAGGAGCGATTCCATAGGCGATACGCTAAAAATGAAAGAAAACTCAATAACAGGATAAAGATAAGTAAACCGATTAGGGGAGTTTTTGGATTTGTTTTAGAGGCATTTTCTATATTTTCTAATAGTTCATCTTCTGTTAAAACCTCTTCTTCATATAATCCATTATTATTTTCTAACTTTTGAGAATTATCAGAAGAGTCTCCTTCTAAATTATTTTTTAAGAAAGAGTTTAAACCAATCAACTCCGATTCTTCCGTTTGATAATTAGAAGCAAAAAGATTCATTGTTGGTGGTTTTTCAGTGTTTAATTTTATTTTAGATGTGGTACTAAATTTATCATTTTCTAGGGTTAAATTTTCATTATTAGGATCATGAATAACTTCGGGGAGATCAGATATAAAACTATCAGCTTCTTGGTCAAGGGTGTTTAAATCAACATCTGATGGACTGATTTTTTCTAGGTAGTTTTGCACCCGAGAATTATCAAAGTATTTTTGTACAGAAGATGACTCTTGATTAAGATTTTTAAACTTGGTAAATACTTCTGTTTCTAACCACTTTTCAGTATAGAGTATTAATCCGGGTACTAAATCTGGTGAACCTTGGGAGTTTTCTTTAATATACTTTACTTTATTGTTTTCTTGACTTTGTTCTACTAATTTTTCTGCTTGGATTATATTTCCTAGAAGTAAATTACACACTGCTCCTTCTAGGGCAACATCTTGATAGTTATGAAGACTATTTAATATTCTTTTTGCTTTAATAATTAGTTCTGGATTTTTTTCAGTAAATCCTCTGGTTATGAGAACATTAGTGTATAAATGGGTGGCTAAATAAGATGGTCTTTTTGATTCTTTTTCAAATAAATACTCTTGTTCTAGGGGGGTTAAATATGTTCTAATTTGTTGAATAAATTGCAGAAAACTTTGTTTATCTAGTCCTGACTTATCTTCTTTTGCTCCTTCAATTCCCCCACGACTATTTAACATTTTTTCCACAATGGCGATCGCCTTTTGCCGATCCTTTAATTCACTATTTTCTTTGCTTAACAACTCTACTACTTCGTAGGGTCGTAATTTATGAATATCAAGATCTATTTCTTTTCTTAAATTGTTAAATAAATTTTCTGTATCTAATAAATTATAGGCACTAGTCAAATTATTACTAGCACTTTCATATTCTTGTTGTTGCCAATTTTCCCGAGCCAAATCTAAATGAGCATTGGTTACCGTTAAAACCAAATCCTGCCAAAGGATACGTAATTCATCTGTATTATTAGTGATTTGGGCTAATTTTTCCTTACCTTCCAAATAAGGCTGGGCAATGGTCAAAACCAACTCATATTCTCCCAACTCTTGCAATAATATTAAACTGCCAATGAGTAAATTATTGTCAATGTCGATGGTGGGCTCAGGTATTTCTCTTTGATCGAGGGTAATGGCATCACTGACACTCATCTGTGTCTCGGTATCGCCATTAATTACTGATTCCGTATGGGGAGGAAACAGTTGTTGATCATATATTTGACGGCTTTTTTCATTCCTTAAAACATTATAAGCCTGTTTAATTAGATCCTGACGAGATGCGATCGCACTATCACTATATTCATGACGGGGCATTTGCA
>PXEJ01000365.1 GCA_003566215.1 Cyanobacteria bacterium T3Sed10_376R1m
GGGATAACTAAAACATTTGGTTTTAATTTATTCACAGAATCGTTCTTTATTAGCGTCAAATAATTTTATACAATCAAACAAAATCTTTCCCCTCACTCTTTAAACTTCATTGTTCAGTATGGGGAAATAAAACAGATCACCCATCCACCAAACTCATCTCCCTGAACTCTTCGCTGGTGTGCAGGAGTTCGTCGTAAGTGCCTTCCCCAATAATTTCCGCGTCTTTCATCATGTAGATCGTGTCGCAGTTTTGTACGGTGGTGAGGTGGTGGGCAATCATAATGAGTGTTTATTCACGTTGTAGCGCAGAATCGATGATATTAATATGCTGTTTTTATACATTATATAGATCGTAGTCGAAGTAATTTATATAGCCTTGAAAATGGTTTTATTAGTGTTTTACCAGTTCTATATGCATAAGATCTTCTAATATTCTGTAATTTTTTTTCATGGTAGGCATTTACCTTCATCCATAGATATATTTCACTTACCATTTTAGTTCTTATTTCCTTTTCCTTTTCTGTAATGTTAATTCCTGCAATTTGAGGTAACATATCTTTCCATTTATCATATAATAATTCTGTTTGTTTAACCCATTCCATCGTAAAATGTCCCCTAGAAAAATGTTCAATAAGTATATCAGAAATTATTATAACTTTGTAATTATGTTTTCTTACTTGTAAACAAATATCCAAATCATAGCAATGAAAACCATTGAATCTAATTTCATCAAAAGAAACGATGTCAAAAATCTCTTTTCGCATGCAAAACCACATTCCATCTACAGCAACTGCTTCTATGGATTTCATACTTTTAAAGAAATTATGATATTGAATCAGTTCTTTTCTAATATCATTTTTTTTAACAAATCTTTGATATGTACCACCAGAATTGAGCATTGATTGATACCAACCAGTTGGTGAATCTGGTAAAAAATGTGTGCCTACATTCCCAATAAGACCAGTTTCCTGATTTTCAAAATGTTTTAATACTTTCTTCCCCCAATCTATAGTATGAAAAAGAATATCATCGTGCATAAAACATAAGATTTCATACTTGGCTTTTGACACACCAATATTATAAGCCGATGAAATGCTGTGATTATTTTGAGAATTATTAATAATAATCAATTCATATTCTATACCTATAGTATTTTCAATATTTTCGTTAAGCTCATCACTTATCTTTTTATTTTTTGAACATATTATTATTGACACCATGATAATAGCACCTAATCTGAGTAATTTAAAATTTATTAAAGCATTTATAAGAGTCTCAACGTTTGGATAACATATTGATTTTGTTTACTGATTCGGCATAAAGAGCAACTAGAGAACTTCAACAACAAGGAGAAAACGTTGAAATATATTACATTAAAATACCAATACGGAAAAGAAAAATTTCCCAGTCTAATATCAGGGAGGCAATTGAGATCACTTATAATAAATACAAGGGAATTGATCCCATTTAAATGACCTTGTATCGAAAATTCTTATCCGCCATGCTCATCTCAGCCTATATGTGCTGTCTATTGAGTTTTGCTGTAAATCTCATTTAGGTTAAAAATCGGATAAATTAAGAGTTTTAAGCCTCCTTGTAGTAACTACAGTGTTTTTTTTTCAAACAATATCATCTTCTGATCACGAGGATGCTCCTAATCTCCAATGTAGGTGCTTTTCCATGGCATACCACTGCACAAACTTTGAATATCCTCAAACCTGTAATGATAGGGGTCACAATATGAATAGGTCTTTACTCCCTTCGGATGGACAAACGATGTATCCAGATATTGAGAATCCTGAATCTCAAAAAAGTAGCAAATAATATTCCTCCAGGGTTCATAACTTTCTGAAGCCGCCAAAGACACATCTGAATGTGATTCATGGATATATGAGTAAAGACTGATTGGGCAATTGCATAATCGAAAGTTTTTTTCAAAACGAAGGAAATTGAATTTATCGTCGCATATAATCTAGGACTTAGATATTCTGGGTGCGACACCCTCTTTATTAAGTTCAGCTAATACAACATCCAGCAATGATTAGTACTGATCAAGTCCATAGTAATTACCAGGACCAAGGTAAGGGACAAGGTGAACCCCCGCAAGTAAACTACCACATCCAACATCAAGAAGAGCATGTTCAGGTGTTAACACTTGAGAAACCAGAAAATTAAATTGTTAAGTACCTATTAGATCCCATTTTCCCCATATTACATCACGATTCTTACCACATTTAACTTGTTGGGCAATTTTTTCATTATTTAGATACCTGTTTTCCATAACAATTATATTAATTTTTTTTTCAAAAGTTATCATTTCATTATTAATATTATCTTTAAAATGAGTAACCAAATAGTTCTAAATCTTTTTTATATCTTTTATACACTTCTTTTTTTAATTCTTCGCTATAATAATCTTTATATGATGTTGCGTTTTTTGTGTATTTTAACAATAGTTCTTTATCTCTATATTTAAATTCATATTTTTTTTCATATTTTATTTTCTTTGATTTATTTAAATGTAGCAAATCTTTATCTATTTTCAGTTTCATTTTAATCTTCTTCCAATCTGCTTCCAAATTTTCAAATCGCCCAATAAAGTCAACCAATGGATTACCATTATCTATAAAATATTGGTTAGCAGGCA
>PXEJ01000321.1 GCA_003566215.1 Cyanobacteria bacterium T3Sed10_376R1m
AGTCTTCTGATTTACCGCGATTACTCCTTACCTTTTTGCCGTTTTCCTCCGTATCCTCAGAATATTGAGCAATCACCTCGTCTAATTCTCTATCAATTCCGTTTTTGATTTTATCATTTTCCTTGGTGAGGGGACTGGTAAATTGGTTCATGTTGTTACTCCTCTTTTTAACGCACTTTTTATCCTTCCTACCGACATTTTCTAATAAATCACCTTTTTTTAATTGGTTTTGTTATGATTAATACTAAATTTGTCTTAAATGTACGATGGATAAATGTATAAGTTCTAATGTAGCTAATGAAACTCACTTTTGACTATTAACTGCCATTTCTTTTTATATTTACTTAATATTTGTCTGTTTTTAGCTATAATCAAGTTTCTCAAGGAATAACTAAATAATAAAAGGTTAGAGTCCCATTCGTAGGAGATTTTTTGTAAATAGGTGTGGTGAAGATAAATTGATCAGACTCAAACTAAACTATTAATTACTAATTTTACAGTGACTCAATATCAAATTGATATATATATAGAAGATTCTTTTTTTTCGGCTGTCCATGAAGAGTTACCTATTACTCAAGATAAGTGGCGATCGCACTTCCAAAAATGGTTACAATTAGTCAACAATGACTTAAACCCTGCCAAAGAATATGAAATTAGCCTAGTTTTAACCAACGATCAAGAAATTCAAGAGTTAAATAACCAATTTCGTCACAAAAATAAACCTACCGATGTCCTTGCCTTTGCCTCCTTAGATGATGAATTTGATATGGCAGAAGTTGTTGATTGTATTCCTCTGGGGGACATCATAATATCTGTGGAAACCGCCAAAAGACAAGCTAAAACTCAACAACATTCCCTAGAAACAGAATTGCTTTGGTTAGCCTCCCACGGCTTTTTACACCTACTAGGATGGGATCATCCTGACGATGAATCCCTAAATCAAATGTTAGCTCAACAACAAAAACTTGTCACAACAAATTGATCACAAGATTAGGTTTAAAGCCCCCTCCTTTTAGTGTAAAACTAATTTTCTTTCATGGAAAAATCCCAAATTTTCCATGCACCTAAACAAAGAGTACAATTACCAATGACTGTAGTCAAAGCCTGTAATACAACTAACCACTCCAAAGCCAAAAGATTATCAAAAAAGTGCCACGTACAAGCACACATAGCACTAATTAAGGAGGGTAACATTCCAAATGCTAACCAACGCCAACTGTCTTCCCCAGAAACCTCTGCATAGCGCCACACAAACCAAATAGCGACAATCCATTCGATAACACTAGAAACGTGAACTATCCAAGTTGGTATTGATAATGCGTGCATAATTTCTGTTTCAAAATAACTATTCATTGATAATTAACTTTATCTTAACTTTTGTCTTAGTTTGTTCTGCTCTTTTTGATAATATCCTACCGTGTGACTTCGGTTTAGTGGCCATAAAACTATTTTCTTTCCTTGATTTTGTGGATAGAAACAAAGCTATTTTTTAATAAAATAAATTGTTGGTTTAAATAATCAAGATTAGGCTGCTGTTGACCATAACGCCAAGAAACAAAATTTTCTGAGATTAAATCGATAATTTCTAACTGTTCAACCTCTAAAAATTCCCTTAATCTTTGGGCATATTCCCTTGGAGTTTGGGCTTTATGTTTGGGATAATTTTTTTGCTCAAGAAAATCAATCATTTCTCGATATAACTTCTCCATGGGATTAAGTTTTGCTAATCGACGACGATAAAGTTGTTTTTGTAAAAATTTAAACCCTAACCAACCGACAAAAGCAATTACTAATAAACCAATTACTCCTGAAAGAATCCCCACAAAACTTCCCGTGATAAATCTCCATAAAGCCATTAGCCATGCAGAGGATAAAAAGTCAGAAATTGAGTCGATGATAGTGGTAAATAGAATTGTAATAAAGGCAGTAATAGGATTTGGTAACCAACTGGCAACCCATTCCCATAATTCTCCCAAGACTCCGAAAGTATTGTCATCATCAACGGATACAGGTATTATTTCATTTCCGGGTAAGGGGTCAAAGTAAAACCAGCCATATTCTGGAAAATAGACTTCTGACATGGCATAGGCATCAGTATTATGGACAATATAATATCCTGTGAAGGGGTTGAAGTTTCCTGATGAAAAGCCCACTACTAACCTAGCGGGAATATCAATACTTCGTAACATGAGGGTATAAACGGTGGCAAAATGGTCTGGATAACCTCCTTGATTTTGATAGAGAAATGCTTCGGCTAAGTCTTCTCCTTCTTGTAGGGGGGGAATATCAGGGTTAACTTGATAGTTTTGTTTAATTGCTTGGGCTAGGTATAAGGCTTTGGCATAATTTGAGGTTAATTCGTTGGGGGCTTGGCTAAGTAATTCTTCCGTTGTTACTTTGACTTTTTCTTTGATTTGTTCTGGTATTTCTAGGTAGTATTTAGCGATGGATTCGGGGTAATTATCTGTGGCTTGGGATAATTCGCTTTGATTTCTTGTTGGTACTCTTGAGACGATGGTATAGGTTAATCCTTCGATTAGACCTGTGGGCGATCGCAAACTTCCTTCTGTATCAACGGCTACTTGATCCGTAGGAAAGTAAAGATATTGGGGGTAAGATAATAGGGGAATAATGTTGGGCAAATCA
>PXEJ01000281.1 GCA_003566215.1 Cyanobacteria bacterium T3Sed10_376R1m
CCTTTTAGGGAATGTGCTGCCCTAGCAATTTCGTTAATTTCGTTAATGTTGTTAGGTTCAAGAATTACTTTTTGTAACCCTGTATCAATCAAAGCAATTAAGTCTGCTATTTCTTCAAGATAAAATTTATAGGCTTGGGCTTGTAATTCTTTTTGTTGAGTATCTATTTCTTCTGTTGATTCTTGATATTCGGCAAAAACATCTTCTATTGCTCCAAAATCTTCTGTTTTTTCTGTTTCTACCTGCTCATCTTGTGTTTGTTCCATGTCTCCTATCAGTGAGCTAAAGTCAAATAAAGAATCGATACTATTATCTTCTATCTCATTTTCTTGATCATTAATTTCCCAAATATCGCCGAGGGATAAATCCTCTTGGGGGGAATTTTCTAGGTTAATATTAGAGTCTTGATCCATTGTCTCGGCTTCATCTAAACTAGGTTGGAGATTCTCAAGGTCTAATAATTCAGCATATTGTCGTAATTCTAGGGATGGATTTCCTCCGTAGGTGCGATCGCCATTTAACACTTCTTCTCGAGCTTCCCAAAGATTTTCTATCAATAAATGGGTAATTTCTCGTATTTTTTTAGGATGATTTGCGATCGCACTTAATCCAGTGTTAGCAATTTGCTTGAACCCAGATAGATTAAGCATTTCACCCAACCCTAAAAATACTTCTATTTGTAAGCAAACTTCTTCTCGAAGATCATCTTCTGACAAAAAATCAACAATCTCTTTTAGCTCGGTGATGGCATCCCCCACATCCGACTCAAACACAGAAATGATCATATCTTCCCCCAAATCCTCAGAAGAGGATAAATCATCACCACTAGAAATGTTAGTTAATTTTAAATCCAAATGTTCCCAAACAAATTGACTTTTTGTTTCCCATTCGATGCTATACTCTCCTGTTTTTATCTGTTCTAGGAAGGATTTTTTTAGACAATCAAAACCAGAGCAAAAGAGAACATATAATTCATCATCCAAAACTATATTTTGATCATTAAGAGCTTTTAAAAACTCCTCCAACTTTTGGGCAATATTTTTAATTCCTTCTAAACCAAAATCAGTCGCCCCTTGCTGCAGAGAATTTACCATTGCCACAATATTATGGACTTGACCACCACTACTACTGTTTTCTTTTAAAGAAAGTAAACCTTCTTCTATTTCTTGTAACAATTGGGGAACTTGATCAATAAAAAATTGATACTCTTGGTTTTGTAAATTCATGATTCTTACTATTTTTCCACAATGAATGTAGGGGGAGAATGAGTGGTAAGTAATTAATAATTATTTTTTATTTTTGCAATCACTCTGATTACTCATCCAATGGTTTGATGCCTAATATATAGTTTAGCAATCATTTCCCTATAATTAACATTGAGATTTTTTGCGATCGCAAAAAGTAAAATAATCAAATCAAACTAGGTAAAATCGATCAACACAGACAAAAATGATATATGATGCTGTTAAATATAAAAACATAGATTACCCTTGAGATACAGAAAACTGTACATCTAGGGAAAACATGATACAATTTTGAAGATTTTAACCCAATAAACTGAGCAATGGCATCAACACGAGCAAAAATAGCAGTGGACGCAATGGGCGGAGATAAAGGTCCAGGAGTAATTGTCGCCGGAGCGATTCGGGCGGCGGCTGAATTAGACATCGACGTTTTATTAGTAGGGGATGCTGATGTCATTCAGACAGAGTTAAACAACCACGAAGGGGGAAATATTCAAAACATTGAGATAGTACCCTCAGAAGATTCAATATCAATGGATGAAGGAGCTTTGACTGGAGTTCGCCGCAAACCTAAAGCTTCCATTAATGTGGCAATGAAATTGGTCAAGGAAAAACGAGCCCAAGGAGTCGTTTCCGCTGGACACTCTGGGGCTGCCATGGCAGCTGCATCCCTTAGTCTGGGTAGAATTAAGGGAATTGATCGCCCAGCTATTGGAGCAGTATTTCCTACCATGTACGCCAATAAATCAGTGATTGTCCTCGATGTGGGAGCTAATGTTGATTGTAAGCCCAAATATTTAGAACAATTTGCCCTCATGGGAACTATTTATAGTAAATATGTATTAGAAGTTGAAGAACCGAAGGTAGGTTTAGTCAATATTGGAGAAGAAGCCACTAAAGGGAATGATTTGGCAAAGGAAACCCATAAACTTTTGACCAACAACCATGCAATTCCTTTTATCGGTAACGCTGAAGGAAGGGATGTACTTTCAGGAGATTTTGATGTAATTGTCTGTGATGGTTTTGTGGGTAATGTGCTCCTTAAATTTGCTGAGGCTGTGGGAGAAATAATGCTACAAATCATTAAAGAAGAGCTACCTGTAGGGGTTCGAGGCAAAGTTGGTTCAGCAGTTTTAAAACCCAATTTAAAACGAATTAAACAAAGAATTGACCATGCAGAACATGGGGGGGCTTTGTTATTAGGTGTTCCCGCAGTGTGTATTATAAGTCACGGTAGTTCTCAAGCTCCCTCTATTTTTAATGCTATTCGAGTAGCAAAAGAAGCTATTGATCATAACATTGTAGAACGGATCCAAAACTATCAAAATACAGGATCAATTAATTTAACTGATGATCAATCGGTAACGATTGAGGGCTAAAGTTTTAAAAAAAATTAGTAA
>PXEJ01000223.1 GCA_003566215.1 Cyanobacteria bacterium T3Sed10_376R1m
AAAGTGTTACCCACCCTTTGGGATTTGTTGGTTGAACCAAAGGAGGTTGTTTTATTAGTTAAACCACAGTTTGAAGTAGGAAAGGGGAAGGTTGGAAAAAATGGGGTGGTACGAGATTCTAAGTTGCAGGGAGATGCGATCGCACATATTCTTGAGTGTGCCATTAGTTTGGGCTGGAAATATAGGGGAGTAACTTTTTCGCCGATTACTGGTCCTGCTGGTAATGTGGAATATTTGTTATGGTTAGGGACTCATAGTCAGTGGAAATGTCCATCAAAGGAAATGCTATATAAACTTACCCAAAGTGCAATGGTTTAAACATATCTTGGACTATTAATTCATTACCGTTTCCTTAGAAATATCTTTAGTGTTAATGGCTTTATGGGTAGGATTTTCAACTCCCTGAGCCTGAGACTCTGCAACCTCAAAGTTTAACTTAATCATAATTTTAGGACCAGAACTAGCAAGACGAATAATCATACCACTTTTGACTAAAACCTTGTTGATTTTTCTACCGTTAATGAATGTACCATTAGAGCCCAAACTAATTAACGCCCAATCTTCACCTCTAGGTCTAATTTCAAGATGGTGACGGGAAACCACTGCACTATATAGTACAACATCATTATCATTGGCTCTTCCAATTCTAATCACAGTGTTGGGTTCAAAATTCCATTTTTGAACCGCAATAGATTTAAGGGGATGCAAAAGAGTTAATGTAATTACCGACATTCCATCTGGGTAAGTATTTTATTACTGTTTATAGTTTAACGAGAGCTATTTTAACAAATCTCATTAGTTGCATCCTAATATTCTACCCGATTTAGTTATCTATGTTAACAATTAATCTTGACACTAGGCACTGGGGGGACGACAACGCACTCATAATCTTATTATTTAATTTTATTTGTCTTCATATTACTTTTAGAGGCACTGCTTAATTGGGGGATAAAATATAGTTAAAAATTAAATTAAAAACCTTTATTGGTAGTTTTACCTCGATGGTATAAACCCAATTGATAATATTTTAGTGCGTGTTGAACTAAGTCTTCTTCCTGTTGTTTTGTTACATCCTTTGCCTTTCTAGCTGGAATTCCTACCATCAGAGAATGAGGTGCAACATCTTTAGTAACTATGCAACCAGCACCAATAATACTCCCTTCTCCCACCATAACTCCATCTAAAACTACTGCACCGATACCAATTAAGCAACCTTTTTTAACATGAGCAGAATGTATTACCGCACGATGTCCCACCGTGACATAATCTTCTAAGATTGTAACTTTACCCGGATCTCCGTGCAATATTGCTCCATCTTGTATATTACAGTAATTACCGATCGCAATTCTTTCTACATCGGCTCTAACCACCGCACCATACCATATACTGACTCCTTCCCCTAAAGTTACGTCTCCCATAACAGTTGCATTGTCAGCGATAAAAGCAACTTGAGGAAAATTATGATGTGTTAAATATTCCATTATTTTTTAACTACTAATTATTCAAGATATTTTACAGTTAATTAAAAACGATCAGATTTAGTTAATTTTATCTTTAAATCTATAAATTTATTCTCAATTTTATTATCATTTTTAATCCTGATTAAATAATAACCTTTATTCATCAATGGCTTAGTTTTTTCTCTATTCTTACTCAATTTAAACCAACTAACAGGAAGACTACAACGATCATATAATGTTATATAAATGTCATATTGTTTGAGAGTAAATTCATCAACTTCAATATTTAAAATCTCTCCTACATCTAAACTGTCATAAAAAAATTTTGTATCTGTTGCTCCTACCGGCAAAAATTCTCGTTGTATAAAACTTTCTTGAAGATGCTTTCTAAGACTGAGAATAGTATAAATATAATAATGTAAAGCTAGAAAATAAAAATTTTTTCTGTTAATTAAATCATCATAAAATTTATTGCTCTCTGGAGAAATTTCTTTTGCTCGAGTAAATTCTTTCCCATCAATTGTTATAGCAGGTAATGTCAATTGTTTATTATAATTATAATATCTTAAACCTATAGTATATTTACCTTTTGGTAGTTGAATCGACTTCCATGATTCCGCAGAATTTACCTGATTTGATTCAATGGTAGTAATGGTTTGATAGTTGGGAAAATCATAGAAAATTGCAATCCATGATTTACTAGATTCATTAGCTGATTTAATATCAATACTCAAGTTATTTTCTAGGTAAAAAGGGCCTAACGTTCCGATAATCGCATGGGTATTCCAACGGGGGGCTTTGGTCATCAAAACCCCTAAATTTAGATTAGATGCAACTAAATCATTATCTATTACTCTCCATTGATTTGCTTTTTTTTGATTGAATTTTAGATAAATAAAATACAAATTACCAATTATAAACTTATTTACTTTTGCAAATAAAAAAGATATTACTGCTAGTAAAATTTCTACCGTTAAACGTATATTATTCATCATTATTAAAATTAAATGAATTTAAATTATTTACTAAGTCAAAAAAATGATATAAATCCTAACATTTGTGAGAATTTTAAATTAAGATCCCCCCTTATTAAGGTAGGGGGGATCATATTCTCATGATTTATATAGTATTGCTATATTCATGATGAAAATATACTTCTTTTTCTAATGTTTCTTGTAAC
>PXEJ01000042.1 GCA_003566215.1 Cyanobacteria bacterium T3Sed10_376R1m
GAGAAAGGTTTTAGTAGTTTCTGTTTTGAACATGGAGAAAATATAAAATACTTTGGAAAATCAAATTTACATCATTTTGATTTTTCCACTCCTTATTGCCATATTGGCCTTACATTCGTGTAGTCTCCGTAGTTAAAATAATTGACATATGAGTAGAATCCAATATGGCATCTTTTTTTGATTTTCATAATTGTTATTGCCGGCTGGGCACCGGTTTAGTTGTTTCTCTTTCTCTCTCCTCCCCGCCCATATGTAAATAGCGGGTAATGGCTGATTGGATCGGCTATTATTCTCTTAAAAAAATATCAGGAATTTTATTATATCTGCTCTATTTTTTTTAAAAGAATAACTCGTAAGCTCATCAAACCAGACCTTTATGGAAGACACCCGAAATACTACTGCGAGGAATGCAGTACATCCTCATGCCCATTTCTCTCGAGATTCTGCCTTATACTCCTCAATCCGACTAGTAAATATTGGATTATCAAAGATAATATTCAGCCAAGCACTTATAATACCAGTCAATATGACTCGCTCATAAACAACAATGACCAGAAAAATCGAAATTATTTATATCTCTTGACTAAAAAAAATATGAACCTATCCATGGCTGAGATAATCTCCCCACTTAGTATCTCGCATTGCTGGGAGTGATAGATCGATATTTTTTTTTGTGTTTTTTTTTTGAGTTGGGGTTTCTTAATTTAAAAATTCTTCACAGTCAAGATTATCGGCAATTCCGTCTTCATCTAAATAGTTGAATTCGGCGATAGTCGAGTCAGTAAAGTATTTAAGCATTTCAAATGTAATAAATTTTTTATACATACGCCTTTTCGAAAGAGAAATAACATAAGAATAAAAATCGCAAACATCTTTCACGCTTGGAACAGTATTTTTAAAATCAAGAATAAGGATCATAAAATAATTTTCGGCATGATGGGGGAGTTTCTTAATTTTATCGAAGGTATCACAAGATTGAGATTTGAACATAGCAAACGAATAAGTAATAAGAAGCAAAAGGTAAATAATATTAATGACCAGAAAAATCAAATTTAATTTCTGCTCTATTTTTTTTAAGGGAATATATAGCTCGTAAGCTCATCAAACCAGACCTAAAACCCGAACGATTACAGTTTCCACACTGTACATGATCGCGTTAGTATAAATTTATACATATAGATTAACCGAAGAAGCATGCAGTGCACCACTTAATCGCCTAATCACTAGGATTCTGTGTATTAGATACGATTCAAACTCGCCCGAAAGTATACAGTTTCCACACTGTTCATGATCGCGCATATGAGTTCTAAATACCTAAGGGACGTGTTATCAGACCATACTATCTTTTATATCTCGGATTAATTATCCAACATAAGTAAAGAAATGAGCTATATATAAGTTGATTAATAAATTAGTTATCAGGTAAGTCAGACCACATTTCAAAAACTTTAGAAATTTCATCAAGGCAATCGGACTTTTCAGATAGTAAATCTGTTAACTTTTCGTAGACTTCAGGTTTAACACAAGTGGAAAATCTAGGAGTCTTAGAAACTTTAACAAATTCAGAGAACATTCGGACAATATTTTTAGAAGGAGCATCCTGAACGAATTGGATAAGAGCATCCTCATACGCATCAGGGGAAACTTTAATTTTATTCAAAGCAGTAATGGCAACAATTTTAACAGTCAACATAACAAACGAATAAGCAGAAAGAAGAAAGTAAATAAAACATCAATGACCAGAAAAATCAAATTTATTATATTCCGCTCACCTAAAATATTTGGTGAAATATCTCTTTTCCGACCAAAAATAAATTTTTGATCTTCTACTCCAATGTGGAATAGTCATATTCCTACTATATCAATCTCTTAGCCATTGGATAAACGGTAGGAACTCTTAAATATACAGTGTCTATTCGTCACTTAAAAATTTCTGACCAAAAAATAAAATTTGATTTTTCTATCTCTTATTGCCTTTAGGCACCGTAATTTATAGCTCTCGTAAATTGCGTTCTTCTAAAGGTTTAGATTGTTAGCTTTGAGAGATGAATAGCGGTAGTTGAAATATGTCTTGTCATTTGGATATATTTCAGCCCGTTATTTAGAGCGTATTGACTGTAAAATGACACACCCCCAACCCACTGGAAAAAATAAAAAAACCCGAAAGGGAAAATAAAACCTCTTAAAAATTTCCGACCAAAAAATAAAATTTGATTTTTCTATCTCTTATTGGAATAGTCCCGTTCCGACGAGTCCGCTCTCTACAATTCAATAGATATGAGGATGATATCAAAGACGGAACATCCCGATAACCAGGGTCTATTCTTTGCTTAAAAAAAATTAAGCAGAATATTCATTCGGTAAAATTTAATCTAACTAACCGACCAAAACTAAACGGTGATTACTCATTCGGTAAAATTTATTTATCGATAAATATTAACCGATTAAAAAAATTCTCTGAGAATTATTATATCTTCCGACCAAATCATTATCCGAAAATATTTTCAGAATTATATCTTCCGACCAAAACTAAACGGTGATAAAAACATTTCTACCGAATAATTTTCTTCGAGCAAAATGTATATTCGATAAAAAAAATATTTCTCTGAGAATTATATCTTCCGACCAAAACTA
>PXEJ01000010.1 GCA_003566215.1 Cyanobacteria bacterium T3Sed10_376R1m
AATTTTGGTATCGGAGGTCTTGCTAATAAACTAGTATCACTTGCAGGAGATATATCAAACCAACGAATTAACGACTCGGATATGTTTAAAAAAATAGTTAGTGGGGATATGGTGCGAATAGACGAGAAGTATGAGAAAAAATACGACACTGTTTTATTCTCAACCTTATTCTTCTCTGCAAATGAACTGCCTAGATCACCTGATACAACTGATGCTTTTTACAGACGACTTATGATAATACCTTTTCATGCTAACTTAGAACGCATATCTAAAGTAGAAGGTATTTTATTTAAACAAAAACTTCTTGCCGATGAGAGTGTTGAATATGTTGCATACAAAGCAATACAGGCTATTAGACAAGTCTTGATAACTAATTGTGATTTCACTGAGCCTGAAGTATGTAAAGGAGAAAAAAGAAAATATAAAATTCTTAACAGTAGTGTCCTTACATGGGTACATGAGACTAATAAACCAATCATTAATGAAGATGTACAAGACTCTTATGAAGTATACGAAGTATGGGCGGATGTTAACGGATATAAAACTGTTGCACGTGCTAGGTTTGAACGAGAAATATGCGGAGAATTTAAGTTAAAAATAAAAGATGGTGTATTCATTAATGGTGATTAACGCCTCTTTTTTTTATGTGGGTCTTATGCTATAATAGTACTAGTTATTTAATATAAGGAGGCGTTATGGAGACACTAATTAAAGAATTAGGAGACAAGGTCAAGAGTCGCGAACTTACTTGGGAAGAGGCGGCAAGAAAATACAGCGAAAAAACTAACAAGAAGGTAGGAGGAGAAGCATTTAGAGGTAAGTATCGATACTTAATAAAGAAACTACCTGCTGATAAAGAAGAACCTAAACAACAAGTGACAAATAAAAAAATAAACGAGGAGTATGAAAGAACTTATTCAGATGGTTTAAAAGAAATACAGAGGAAAATATTTTTTACCTATGAAGAAAGCAAAGAACCTACAGATGTCTTGCGGAAATTAGGTTATTCCCCTGATCACTGGGAATGTTTGATGTGTGAACTAGGTACTTGGGAAGTAGCTATAAGAGATGAAGAAGAGAATCGCTTATGTACTACTGTAAGAGTTAAGATGAAGCCTATTGTTCGTGATATTCCTGTCGAGGTAGCTCTTGAAGCAGCTAGTAAAATACTAGAGATGAATATTCATCCATTAAATATACCTGCCCCGGCATACAGCAAGGGCTTAGACCCTAATAAATTACTAGAGAAGACAGCTGTGGAGTTACACCTTGGGAAACTCTCACATAAATATGACACTGGAGAAAACTATGATTACAAAATCGCACAAGATAGATTTAAAACTATAGTAGAAAGTATAGTTACGACGCAACTGCACGAGAAAGCAGACACACTACTCGTGCCTATCGGCAGCGATTTTTTTAATACAGACACGACTACTAACACTACTACCTTCGGGACCCCACAAGATAATGATCTTAGATGGAAGAAATTATTTCTTGAAGGTTTAAAGATGTGGACAGAAGCCCTTATGACATACCATGAAAGGTTTAATCATATAGATGTTATATATAAACCAGGTAACCACGATAAGATGGCTTCGTTTTATTTGTTTGTAGCCTTACAACAACTGTTTATGAACGATCCTAAAATAAATTTCATTAATAATTATCAACCAACACAGTGTTACTCTTGGGGTAAGTGCGCTATATTTTTAAATCATGGTGATAAGAAAGGCACCGGGAAAAGACCTAGCAGCAATAGATTACTTAGAAGTATAACAGCAGAATTTCCTGTAGAGTGGGGTAATAGCATTCATAGAGAACTACATCTTGATCATTTACATCAAGAGTATATGTTTGACGATGAGTATGGTATTATTCTTAGACGTGCACCATCACCTGCTGGGTTATATGAGTGGCACTATGAGAATAGATACCTAGCATCGCCACGATATCAATATTATATATGGGATAAAGAACATGGGATGGAAGTAATAAAAAATATTAACTTCAATAAAAAAAAATCTCTAATTAAAAAGAGACGATATTAAGGAGGTTGGATATATGACAGAACCAGAGGAAACAGGTGTTTTAATTTTATACATTACACTTATAATTGCCTATGCACTCTTCTTTATAAGGTGGTTATTGCAACCTTAAAAAAACTATGCTATACTAAAAGTGGATATAGAAATTTGAATCTATATCTACTGCCTTGTGTAGTGGTCTTCTTCATTAGTCTACGAGATTAGCATCGTTCGCGGTGCTTTTCTCATGCCCTATTTTTAAACATGAAAAAACACCTAGCTATTTACATTAACAGGTGTCTCTTCGATAGTTAAAACATCGGTGGTGAGTGATGCTTGTCGTTTTATATACGACAGTTATAGTATATCATTACTCATCAACGTTGTCAACAATCTCAGCATGGTAGTTATCTACCCCGGCGTAGTTCATTTCATATATTAAACCCTTATCGTTTGAATCTTTTCTAATTGGTTCTTCATATATAATGATAGGCTCATCCTCTTTTACATCTTCTTTAGAAAGACTATGAACCTCCTTAGCAAACTCTAAGGCAAATTTAATAGTCTCAGTAGCTGTAGCACTTTTGTCTCTGTTGT
>PXEJ01000404.1 GCA_003566215.1 Cyanobacteria bacterium T3Sed10_376R1m
ATTTGATCATCGGTTGGCTGCCCAAATCAACATGTCATTTCCATACCTTTTGCCATGACAGACCCCACCGCCGAAAAAAACTACAAAGTGATCCCTTCGGGACAATCGGCGGGCGAGGGAATCAGCAACGCCTCATATCTCATAGGTGGCTCATGGCAACCAACTCTCATTTCAAAAGCAGGAGTTCGCATCCCACTCAAAATGAATCCCATGGCAAGGTGTGCCATGAAGATGCCAGGCTGTGAATAGCCTATGGTAAATGTAAATAAATGTTAAAAAAGGCGGGGGGGTAATTCATTGGATTTTTACAAATTGAAACATTACTCTACCTACAGAAACTGAACCATACGTTGAAATGCTACAAAGCAACACCCGCCATGGAACTGGTTCATTGAAGGGAAGATGAGAGGCGGGTTTACTCAAATCTCAGACGATTGAAAGGGCTGCTATGGGATACTGTCCATAATGTATAATAATGCACAAATTTTATTTTGTATACCAAAATTTAAATAATTTTCTAAACCTGAGTCGGTTTAACCAATCTACAAAAGTTGACTATACAAAAGGCATTTTGAAAACACTCTACCTTATACTATTTATCACCTTTCTCTGGGTTCCGCGAACGGATGGGCAAACGCCCCAAAAAATCCACGATCTGAAAAGCCTGACTGACAGCACCGGCACCGTTCACCTGTTTTACCGTATTTATGCCGAATATGAGGGTACGGAGTATTTCACCGACAATATTTATCACTATAATACCGATACCGGTGTGGAAGAGCTTTTTTTGGAGCATTTTTATGATACCCGGTATGGATTTCCGTTCAATAACAGGATACTGGATTTTAAGTTTCTGGAGAATAATCTTGAAAACTATGTATACATCATTAATGCTGATATGCACACCTATATATCCAGAAGTGACAGTACTGAATTAATAGGAGGTCATCTTGTAACATTTGATCATTTAAACGCTGAAGGAACAGATAGTGGAATGGTTTATGTAGAAATGTTGGGAGAAGTTATCATTGGAAAAAACGGTGGCAGGAATTGGCCGGATGCTGATGCGGAAAATTTTGAAGAAATACCCGACAGTTCCAAGTTGGATTTTCCACTTATTTCACTTAGTCCCTATAATGATTCACTGATGTTTGGTAGAAGATCTTTTCAACGTGATGGTGAAAATGCTTTTTTGAGGAGTAATGATAAAGGTTTAACTACAGAACTCATCAGCGATACATTACTTCCTAATCAAATTCAATTTGATCTTGATTCAAGCACAATATATGCATTTGCACGAATAGGAGCAGAAGATACGATTACTAACTGTTCCATAGATCCATGTAGTTATGGACTTTTTGTGAATCATAGTTCAGGAGAAGCAGGTGCTTGGATGCTTAAAAAATCTTTTTCCAATAAAATCAATTCTACGGAATTTCCAACAATCACTACAAATCCTCGAGAAGCAGGCAAGTTATATTTATGGAACAATGAATCGATATTGGTTTCCGACAATTATGGTGAACAATTTGATGCGCTTAGTAATCCGAATGAGGGAATTACGGGATTTACGGCAACAGCCACAGATGAATACTATTCAACTATTTCAACACTTTACAAGTTGGAAGGAGGACAATCGGTAGAGATATTCTCCATTCCGGTTTCAAGGGAATTTCAAACAGAACTACCGAAACATAATGAGCTTCTGCAGAATTATCCCAATCCGTTTAATCCGGTTACTACTATCACCTTTCAAATGAGAAAACAAGATGCTGTAAAAATTGACCTATATACCATAACCGGGCGATGGATTAAAGAACTGATTAATGAATATAAAATGGAAGGAACATATCGCATACAGCTTGATGGCTCTGATTTATCAAGCGGCACTTACATCATAAAAGCGAGGCTGGGAGAGCGCATTCAATCTAACACCATAACTCTGATTAAATGAAAAAGCTAATCAACTTCCTTTTGGTTTTTTTAACGAGCATGTGTGGGATTACCACGCTTTACGCACAGGGACTATATGAATCTTATTGTCCTATGCACACTATTGAAGAGCCGGAGGCCTCAGCTAACTTAATGTCATCTTGTAATCCATCAATTGATATCTGTGTAGGCAAATATAAACCGGCGAAAGGAACCTTAAAGACGTTGATGGTATTTATTCGTTTTGAAGATGACAATACTTCAATGAGTTACTGGAACAGCTATCCCAATACCAACGATATTTTTGACGTAGAATCCTGGATGGAGTCATCAATTGATGTCTCATCGTCAATTAATTCCGATAATTATTTCAATGTTACAAATTATTTCAGTGTGATGTCTAATGATCAATTTAATGTAATCGGGGAAGCAGTTTATATAGAATTACCTCCCAAGGATACATTCACAGATGATGGTACCCCAACTGGAACACCTTTAGCAGGATTAGCCCTAATGCACGCCACGAATAAGTACGCTCTGGAATATCTGGATAGCCGTATGGATTTATCAAAATATGATAACTTTGAATATGACTCTATTTATCATTCTGAGTTCAAGTAATAAGTGCAACACGAAAAATAACCCTGAGGGGCGCGCCCCTCAGGGTTTTCGGCCAAGCGGCTTATATTC
>PXEJ01000296.1 GCA_003566215.1 Cyanobacteria bacterium T3Sed10_376R1m
TAGAAGCTGGATTTTAAAAGGCACTGAAAATCTTTTTAAGCAATTCTCAGCCAAGTTTTCTAAATATGAAGATTCAAGGCTTGATTTACGAGCTAAAATACAAGCTGAAAAAAATATTCAAAAAAAATTACAGACTAGGCTCCCACTAAATGTACCTGAGCCAATTCATGTTCAAAAGATGTTAGATGGTGAGCATTGTTTAGTGTGTGATAGACCTGCAAAAAAAGGAACCGATGCATACAAATCAATAAAATCACTAATAAGTTCTTCAGATGAAGCCTTAAAAAGACTAAAAGAAGATGAAGAAAATAGATATAACTTTTCATCTACATTTGAAAAATTATATCGAAATGGATTGCAACAAAGTGGCAAAATATCTGATATTGATGAAGATATTAACGAAACACTTTCTAAAATCGACCAACTTTTTACAGAAAAAAGTCAATTGAGGATTAAACTTGAAGAAATAGATAATCAAGTTAAAAATTTTGTTGCTGATTCTTCAATCGATGTTGATACCGCAATGAAAATCACCAATCAATTACAAACTAACCAATCATTAACAAGTCGCTATAGCACGGATATTGGAACATACTCGATTAAAATTGAAGATTTGAATAAAGAAATTGCTTCTTTACAAAAACAATGTGAGAACTTAGTTATTGGCGATTTACCAGAACGCTTGTCAAAAAAAGTGGAAATTTGTAATCATCTAAACGAAATAGCTAGGTCAACTAAAAAAAGAGTCTACCATCAGCTTATTGAACAATTAGAAAAAGAAGCCAATAAGCACTATCAAAATATGATTCAAGAAAATAAATCAACAAGAGGTATAATTAAATTAATAGAATATGATGGAAATTATACCCCAACTTTAGAAGACAGTAATGGTAACACACTGACATTAATAAACAGAGGGAATATATTCTTAATTAAATTAGCCACTATGATGGCCATCATTTCCGCTAAGAAAAGCACAAGAGGAACTGACTTATACACATTAGTCTCTGATGCACCAATGTCTGTTTTTGGAGAAGATTATACTATTGGGTTCTGTAAAACAGTTAGTCAAGTGTATAACCAAAGCATAATAATGAGTTATGATTTCTATAAGAATGAAAGTTTAAGACAGCAATTGTTATCTAGTGAAGAAATTAAGAGAGGAAATATCTATGTAATTGAACCTAACATTCCTGAGTCAGAACGTGAAAGCCGAATTAAATTAGAAACAGAAATAACCAGCTTAAACTAAAATGAGCTTATTAAATCAAATAAAAACTCGATCCCCAGAGTACGATGAAAAATACTATGATTTTATACTAAAATTCACCCTTGAGCAAGGGGCTAAAATGGGTACATCTAGTGAACAGGAAAAATGGGAGTTAGGGAAATATTTTTCTACTCGCTACGAAATGTATATGTATGCTACTTTACTTGGTTTAAAAAGAGACTATCCATTACCTATCGAAGGGGGTATTAAAAAGAGAAAATTTATAGAACTAAACAGCTGGAAGCCTGAACAAATAACAGATTATATAATAATGTCTATTCTAGCTAAAGGTAATTATGATTTATTCGATTTGGAAGACTTAAATGAAACAGAGTTGGATAGAAAACTAACTCAGATTAAATTTGATATTGAGTCTTATGCAAACGGGGGTTTTGATATTATTTATTCAAAAGCTGAAGAGGATGAAAATTACTTTATTGAGAATGAGAACTCGTTTTTAGATTTATTAGATGAATAGTAAAGAGTCCTATTCTTATTAAATTTTTGATCTTTTAAGATAGAAGGGGTATAGTATTGAACAATTAATTAAGTTTTTCATTTGGTGCTTCGGTAGCTAAAATCTCAAGAAATTCAGTAATTTCGCTATAATCACCATTTTCATTACTGTACGGAATTGATTGAATTTTAAAATCTTCTAAATATCTTCTTTCCAAAACTTTTAAGTTCTTGCTCTTCTCTAAAAGAATATAATGAGTTGGCCCACCGCCATGATATGAATCATGTAAATAGTCCATTAATTGATTAAATTCAGGATCCGTAAGCGAAACGCCTAAAAATAATATAGATTTTGTCGTGAATATTGATTTAATCAAACTCCTATACCCCCTTGCACCATATAATACATTTCGATAATCTCTTTGAGATAAGATTAAGCCATCCACGTCTGTTTTAGCATCGCCATGAGCTTTTAAAATAAAAAAATTTCCTTTCCAAAAATTATTTGCGGCTGATTTTGGATCTGAGTATGTAAATGTTCTAGGTATATCTTTGTATTCATTTATATAGGCTCTTTCAATTAGATTATCGTAATTTATTGTTAGTATTAAATCGGAATTAGTTTTAACTAAGTATTTATGATCATCTACAGGATTATGCTTATTTTCTGCAAACCTTTCCTCCATATAATCATAAAAACTTGATCCTAGCTCTAATTTTAATTCTTCTGCTAAAAATAAGAATTTAGTAGAATCATCCACTAATTGTTCAAACTCTTTAATTTTTTCCTTGTCTATCCAAGACTTTGTTTTAGCTAACTTAATAAGTTCATGCAATAAACTTGACCAACTCGGATAACCAGACTTTATTGATAACCCTGCTCCTACAAAATAA
>PXEJ01000358.1 GCA_003566215.1 Cyanobacteria bacterium T3Sed10_376R1m
AAAGATTTTGTTTCTCCTGATTATTCTAATACTTTAAATACAATTTTTAATGTTATTTGGCTTCTTTTATTCGGTTGGGAAATTGCTCTTTCTCATTTATTTCATGGTCTAATTTTGGCTATTACTATTATTGGTTTACCTTTTGCAAAACAACATTTTAAATTAATTCCCCTCGCTTTGTTTCCTTTTGGCAGAAATTTAAAATAATTTATTAATTATGTCTTCTATTTCTAAGAAAATAATCCATAGGGTTAATCAATTAAAGCTACAGGTACAAAAGGCTAGTTATGCTTACTATGTCTTGGATAATCCTATTATGGAGGATAGTGTTTATGATCAACTTTATCGAGAGTTACAAACCCTAGAAAATAATTATCCCGAGTTAGTGGCAATGGATAGTCCTACTCAAAGAATAGGGGATAAACTTGATAGTCAGTTTGCCTCTGTTGCTCATAATATTCCCCTTTATAGTTTGGATAATGCTTTTAATTTTGATGAGTTGAGGCAGTGGGAAATTAGATGGCAAAAACAATTAACTACTCTAGCTGATTTTGATTATGTTTGTGAGTTGAAAATAGATGGAAGTGCGATCGCACTTACCTACGAAAATGGTATTTTAGTAAAAGGATTAACTAGGGGGGATGGCATTACCGGAGAAGACATCACCAACAATTTACGCACCATTAAATCTATTCCCCTGAAATTACAAATAGACAATCCCCCTCCCATTGTTGAAGTACGAGGGGAAGCATTTCTCCCCCTTCAAGAATTTAAAAGAATTAATCAAGAAAGAGAAAAAAATCAAGACAATACCTTTGCAAATCCTCGCAACGCCACCGCAGGAACATTAAGACAATTAGACCCAAATATTGTTAATCAAAGAAAACTACAATTTTTTGCTTACAACATACACCTTGAAGCGGGGAATTATCTAATTGACCATCAGCACCAAGCCCTAACTTTTTTACAAAAAATTGGTTTTTTAGTGAACCCCAATCATCAAGTGTGTGGCACTCTAACAGAAGTTATCAACTATTGCAATTATTGGGAAAACAATCGACAAAATCTTCCCTATATGACCGACGGAGTCGTTATCAAAATTAACTCCCTTGCCCTTCAAAAACAATTAGGATTTACTCAAAAATTTCCCCGATGGGCGATCGCCCTTAAGTACCTAGCTGACGAAATACCCACCATTGTCGAAAACATTATCGTCAACGTAGGACGCACTGGGGCAATAACTCCCATGGCAATTATGAAACCAGTACAACTGGCGGGAACAACAGTTCAAAGAGCCACTTTACATAACTACCACTTTATGGAACAATTAGACATTAGAGTGGGAGATACCGTAATTATTCGTAAAGCTGGGGAAATTATTCCAGAAGTAGTCAAAGTTATCACCGAATTACGTCCCGAAAATAGTCATCCCTACAAATTTCCTAGCCATTGCCCAGAGTGCAATTCCGCATTAGTGCGTCCCCAAGAAGAAGCCGTCACCCGTTGTGTTAACAATTCTTGTCCCGCCATTTTACGAGGCAGTTTAATCCATTGGGCATCCCGTCAAGCTATGGATATTAGAGGATTAGGAGAAAAAGTAATCATCCTACTGATGGAACATAAATTAATTAAATCCATTGCCGATATATATAATCTCAAAGTATTTGAAATGGCAGAATTAGAAAGAATGGGAGAAAAATCAGCTACAAAATTAATTAGAGCCATTGAAGATAGCAAAAAACAACCCTTTGCCAAAGTTTTATACGGTTTAGGAATCCGTTACGTTGGAGCCATTAACGCTCAAATATTAGCTGAAAATTTTTATAATATTGATAGTTTAGCCCAAGCAAAAATTACAGATTTAGAGGCAGTTTATGGTATTGGCAAAGAAATAGCTAATTCTGTTTTTGAATGGTTTAGTATTGAACAAAATAAACTGTTAATTAATCAACTAAAAAGTATCGGTTTAACCCTTCATTATTTAGATAGACAAAACACAAATGTCAATCAACAATCCTTACTGAATCATAAAAATATCGTGATAACTGGTACACTCCCGACGTTAAAAAGAAATGATGCTAAAAAATTAATTGAATCAGTAGGCGGAAAAGTTACTTCAGCGATTAGTAGCAATACTGACTATTTGTTAGCAGGAGAAAAAGCTGGTCAAAAGCTGGATAAAGCACAACAATTAAATATTAAAATTATTTCCGAAGCAGATTTATTGACCATAGTACAAAAAATAAATGATGAATAAAATAATAAATTTATCTGTTATTTTCGTCTTCTTCATCAGTAATTAAAGTCGCACTAATATCTTGATCAAAACCTCTTTGATTATCTTGTAAAGTATTAGTTTTTACCCCTAACTTCTTGAGGGAAAAAAGAGCAATTTCTCGTACTTCAGGATCAGGATCATCATAAGCCGCCTGAGCAATAACTGGTTGTATTTGAGTAATTAATTCATATAACTTAGTTACATCACGCAAAGCATTTTTTCTTACCTGCCCTTGGGTATCTTGTAAAGACATAATAAGAGCTTGATTTATCGGTTTTAAACTTTTCGACGCAATTTGAGAAATAGCCTCTAATATAAG
>PXEJ01000132.1 GCA_003566215.1 Cyanobacteria bacterium T3Sed10_376R1m
CCTGCCACGAAACTCCGAACCGGTCTTTTAGCCATCCGCATTGTTGTGCATCGGGATCACCGCCCGCTTTCAGTTTCTCCCAATAGTAATCGATCTCTTCCTGGGTATCGCAATTTACCATCAGGGAAATCGCCTCATTAAAGCCAAAACCATGATCGTGTGCACTTTCCATAATCATGAAGGTCTGTCCTTCAAGCCTGAACTGGGCGTGTTTAACATTTCCCTCTATATCCGGCGCTTCATCTTTTCCGAACCGGAGAATGCCCTCAATCTCAGCTTTTTTGAATACTGAAGTATAGAGATTGATTGCTTCTTCAGCCTTCCCATACACATCGCCAGTAAACATCAAACAGGGGGTGATGAATTGTCCGCCGGTATCTTTTTTGTCACCCAGTGAAATTTGCCAGGTTAAGCCGAAGCGGTCCTGCAGCCATCCGTATCGTTCACCCCATGGATATTTGTCCAGAGGCATCATCACTTCTCCACCTTCCGCCAGCTCGTTCCAAATTCGGTTCACTTCTTCGGCATGTTCAATCTGCACAAAAAAGGATATGGACGGATTAATTTTAAAATGCGGTCCGGCAGATATTGCCATAAATGAATGACCCAACAGCTCGAATGTAATAGAATCCACATCACCCGATGGGGTATCGTGAAGTGTGGTTATACCGGTTATTTTCGAATTTTTACCAAAAGCCGAAACATAAAATTCAGCGGCTTCCCTGGCCTGGGTGTCGAACCATAAGTGGGGGACTATTTTTTGCATGATTTTCAGGTGATGATTGTGGACCTGACCCGATGTCTCGGGGTCAGCGTCCGGGATTAAATGTTTGATAATTTAGAGGGTACTTTACGTCAAACTCCGGTAATATTCTTTCTGTGCTTTAGTCAGGTTTTCAATCATGGTGGTTAATGTTGTACGTTGAATATCGGGAGCATGCTCTTCAATAAATTCCAGCAGATGTTCCTGATCCTGTTTCCCCGCATGTCGAACCCAGGTACCAACCGCTTTTTGAACATATTCATGCTCATCATCCAGCAGCCGCTCGGCGATATTGAACGTGTCTTCCAGATCTCCCTTCTTAATGAACCATGCTGTACTTACGATGGCGGTCCGGCGTTCCCACGGGTTATCCGAGGTTGAGAGATCATATAAAACATCTCTCGGCAGTTTATAATAGTACAGGTAACTGCCAATAACACGCGGTGCTGCCCGATCCACAAAATCCCAGTTATTGATCCGGTCGTGGCGGTTCAGATAGAGTTCAAACCGTGCTCCCCTGAATTCTTCAGAAGCCCGTTTTGGGCGGACCTGGAAATCCATAATGCTGACGGCTCCCATTCTGGCTTCGTACCAGTGGCTTTCCAGTAGTTTTTCGATCTCATCCAGAGGCATCTCTTTGCTGTACTCTTTGGAGAGATCAAATGTATGTTTCATGCGTACACCAAGAATCCGATTACCGGCATCATCCGCTTTGAAGTACCTGGAAATCTTATCTTTTTCTTTGTCAGATTTAAGGCTTTTAAGCTCTTCAATAAATTTGTTAGCGGTATACTTTTTCATGCGTTGTTATTATGCATTTTCATCAACCTGGAAAATTCCAAATGTATTTCCTTCGGTGTCGGTGAAGTAACCCTGCCAGCATACTCCGGGTATGGCAAACTTCGGCATGGAAATAGTGCCGCCATTTCTTAAAATCCTTTCGGAAATTTGGTCAAAATCATCTACTTCCATTGAACAGACAAAGGCATTAGTACCGCATTCTGGCGGAGGAGTATCTGATGGGCGTTTTAACATACCGCCTGCCGTGCCCCCTGTTTCAATCCGCAGGTATTCAACCGGGATGTCACTTTGCGATTCATGCTCATGAAATTTCCAGCCGAAAACTTCCCGGTAGAAGCCGGAAGCACGTTTTAAATCATCAGCCTGAATTTCAAAATAGATATGGCCGTTCATAGTTTGAGACAGTTATATTTTTAACGTGTGTTCGAGATAAGATTTTGTTAAGGAGTGCCCCCCTTTGAAGGGGGCAATGGGGGATGAAAACTCGTTAATTCAAAGCTTAATGATGAATATCTGAGCTAAATCTTACGCTCAGGGGGTCATCCCCCAGGCTCTTACGAGCCTTTTCCCCCTTCGAAGGGGGACTTTTTTAGACTCATTTCCTTATATCAAACTCACGTATTTTTTTATTGTATGATTACGTATCAATAACCGGTACAACAGGTTAGCATTAATTTAAACGAACCGGCGGAATTTCAAAGGGGGGAATTACGACAACCTCTCGGGTTGTTTGCGACATGGTGATTTAATAGATTCTATACATGAAACATGTATCTATACTAATACCAAAAGGACACACAAGCCTGGTTAATATCGCCGGGACTCACCAGATTTTTAACCAGATAAATGGGATTGTGGGATCGCAGGGAGGAAAACCTGTTTTTAATGTACAGTTGGTCGGGCTGGCCAGGGAAACAAAACAGGATTCCGGTTTATTTACAGTAAATCCTGAAGTATTGATTGACCAGGTAGAGAAAACTGACATAATCATCATTCCGGCGATTCATAATGAACCTGATGAAGC
>PXEJ01000004.1 GCA_003566215.1 Cyanobacteria bacterium T3Sed10_376R1m
ATTTACTGATGTTTCAGGGGTACAATTTGTACCCCAAGGCATAGCCCTAACTTTCTATGGAGTAGCTGGAACTTTACTTGCTACCTATGTATGGTTAACCATCTTCTTAAATGTTGGTAGTGGCTACAATGAATTTGATAAAAAAGAAGGTAAAGTAACTATTTTTAGACAAGGTTTTCTAGGCAAAAATCGTCAAGTAAAATTAGAATATGATATTAATGATGTTCAAGCCATAAGAGCGGAAATTAAAGAAGGATTGAACCCCAAAAGAACCCTTTATTTAAGAGTTAAACCAAAAAGAGATATTCCCCTAACCCCTGTGGGTGAACCCATTACTCTTTCTAAATTAGAAAACCAAGCCGCGCAATTAGCTCGTTTTCTCACCGTACCCCTCGAAGGATTATAGAAAAAGAAACCAGGATAATAACTTACTCATCACCATTGACAACTTCTGAAGATCAATTAATAATAGCAAAGTCAATCATAAATACATGATGAATCTAGTAACAAAGAAAAGTCACTTTACTGTGTTTTTAGCAATTTGCTTGATGGGGTTAATAGCCCTTGCTGGTTGTGAAGAAACAGAACAAAATTTAGTAAATGGCAACGGTAGTGAAAACATAGAAAATCCCGTCGCTGATATTACCGAAAATCAATCCACCCAAATAAATAACCAAATGAATTTACCGAGATTAGAAGGAAAAGCCACCGTAGTTATGACCGTTAAAGGACAACCTATCACCATTGAATTAGATGGTAACAACGCCCCCATAACCGCAGGAAACTTTGTTGATTTAGTTCAACAGGGGGTTTATGATGGCTTAGTATTCCATCGAGTTGTAACTGAACCACAACCTTTCGTCGCACAGGGAGGAGATCCCCAAGGGAAAGATCCTAATTTTCCTGTAAATCGCTTAGGCACGGGAGGTTACACTGATCCCCAAACTAATTCTCAACGTTATATCCCCTTAGAAATTCGTCCTCAATACAACGACTCTGATGAAAACGTAACACCTCCAGATATTGTCTATAGTCAAACCACAGACCAAACTCCTCAATTACGTCATGAGTACGGTGTAATTGCCATGGCTCGTTCTCAGATGCCTGATTCTGCTTCTTCTCAGTTTTATTTTACTTTAGCTGATTTACCTTTCCTTGATGGTAGTTATGCGGTTTTTGGTACGGTAACTGATGGTATGGATGTAGTTGAAAGTATTGCGCAGGGCGATCGCATTGACTCGGCGAAAGTGATTGATGGAGTTGAAAATCTCAAAACCAACTAGAGGAATCGGTTTTAAAAAATTGGATAGAAGATGAAGATAGTGGTTAGTGGTGTGGGGATGATTTCCTGCTTGGGTAACACTCAAGAGACATGGGAAAAAATGAGTCAAGGATTATCAGGAATAAAATTTGCTCAACCCTTTTCTATCCTCCCTCCCCTGCCCCTCGGCTTGATAAATCCTGTTCCGAGTGACCTCAAGAGCCTAACTTTAGACCTAATTGAGCAAACCCTCTACGATGCCCAATTATCCCCCCCCCTGCCTAATACAGCGGTAGTAATCGGTTCTAGCCGTGGTTGTCAGGGCAATTGGGAAACTTTTGCCACTGAATATTTAGAAAAGAAGGCTTTTTCTTTTGATTGGTTAAACACTTTTCCCTGTCAGCCATCTCAGTTGGTGGCTCAATATATCCAATGTTTTGCCCCTGTGTTTGCACCCATGGGAGCTTGTGCTACGGGTTTAATGGCGATCGCCCAAGGCTATGAGCTAATTAAACAGGGTAATTGTCAAAGAGTCATTGTCGGTGCTGTAGAAGCCCCCATCACCCCTTTAACCATTGTTGGTTTTCAACAGATGAAAGCCTTGGCTGTCAATGGTTGCTATCCTTTTTCCCAAGAGAGGGAAGGACTGGTTTTAGGAGAGGGAGGGGCTATGTTGGTATTGGAAACTGAAGAATTAGCCCTGAGTCGAGGGGCAAAAATATATGGGGAAATTGCTGGTTGGGGTCTTAGTTGTGACGGTTTGGCAATGGCTGCCCCAGAGGTGTCTGCTAATAGTGCGTTAGAAGCTATTAAGCGATGTTTAAATCTTAGTAACTTGACCTTTGGCAATATCGAGCATATTCAAACCCACGGCACGGCAACGGCTTTAAATGATGGTAGGGAAGCAAGATTGATTCAAACTTTTTTCCCCCATAATCCTAAGGTAAATCACACTAAAGGCTCAATCGGTCATACCTTGGGCGGTTCAAGTGCGATCGCCCTAGCCCTAACATTAATTTCCCTCAAAAAACAGATATTATTAACCAATAAAACAAAATCTCCAGAATATAATCTGAACTGGGTACAAAAAACTGCCCACCACGAAATCAATAATTCCCTTTGCTTTAGCTTTGGTTTTGGGGGTCAAAATGCGATCGTTGCCCTTAAAAAAATCATTAATTAGGGTCTGCTGAATAAATCAAAAAGTATAAATATTAAGGGCTTAGGCATACTACTAAAAAATACACAAAAATAACACTTTTTTGACAAAGAATAGTTAAAAGTAAAAAATTACAGATACTACACCCAGAGAATAAA
>PXEJ01000278.1 GCA_003566215.1 Cyanobacteria bacterium T3Sed10_376R1m
ATCCCCCATCATTTCTGAGTCTTCTGGGTGAGAGTTAAAAGGATCTCCAGCTACAACAGTAATCTCCGGTAAAAGATCAGCTAAGGCTCTGATGGTGGTGGATTTACCTGTACCTCGATCGCCCATAATCATAACCCCACCAATTTTGGGATCAATTACATTTAATAATAATGCTAACTTCATTTGCTCTTGTCCGACAATGGCAGTAAAAGGAAATACTACCCGACGATTTTTTTTAGGAGGTGCTTTTAAGGTGGTTGTCATATATTTTTAACTTTACTTTATTAAATAATTTAATTTTTTTATTGATCTGATAAACAATAACCTCTCTATAGTAGGTGTTTCTTAGATCACAGTCAAGAATAGAAGATCAACAAGTAATTACTTAAACTGTTCTTAACTTGAAAATTTCAGAGATACTGTGATAATTAATTTTAATGGATATAAACTTATAAATAAGTAAAAATACAATGTTAGAACCAAGTGATGTCATTGATTTGTTCTTTAATCACATTAAAACTCGTACTGTCGCTCCGAAGGAGGTTATTTTTAGGGAAGGAGATAGTGGTGAGGTTATGTATGCTCTGATGAAAGGAACAGTAGATTTAGTCATTAAGGATCAGGTAATCGAAACTATTTTAGAACATGATGTTTTTGGGGAAGGTGCTTTAGTACAACCAGAACATAATAGAGCATCAACGGCGATCGCCCGTACTGAATGCGAAATAGGGGAATTAAACAAAGAGAGATTTTTATTTTTGGTACAAGAAACTCCCTTATTTGCCCTAGAAATTATTCGCAGTCTGTCGAATCGTCTTCGTAAACTTAAACATAAATCTTAAATTATTTACCATGAAAATATTAGTTCTCAATGCAGGTTCAAGTAGTCAAAAAAGTTGTCTTTATGAAATTAACAATAAGGCTAATTTAACTAAACCCCTTGCTCCTCTCTGGGAGGCTAATATTGATTGGACAGCCAAACCAGATTATGGACTTCTAAAAATCTTTGCTAATGGTCAAAGCCATAAAATTGATCTACCCCAAGAAAGTCGAGCTCAGAGTACCCAAATTATGCTCGATACCATGACCCACGGGCGAACCAAAGTGTTAGATAACTTAAAAGAAATTGACATGGTAGGACATCGAGTAGTCCATGGCGGCAGAGAATATTCCCAAGCTACCTTGATTACCTCAGAGGTAAAAGAAGTTATTAAAAATTTAATTCCCCTCGCACCCAATCATAATCCGGCTCATATAGAAGGGATAAATGCCATCGAGAAGATTCTGGGTAACATACCCCAAATAGCGGTGTTTGACACCGCCTTTCATAACACTATTCCCCCAGAAGCGAAAATCTATCCCCTACCCTATGAGTGGTATCAAAAAGGTATTCAGCGCTATGGATTTCACGGGATTTCCCATAAGTACGTAGCCCAAAGGGCGGCTAGTATTTTAGAAAAACCCCTCACACAATTAAATTTAATTACCTGTCACTTAGGTAATGGTTGCTCAGTTACCGCTATCAAAAATGGTCAAAGTGTTAACACCAGCATGGGTTTTACTCCCCTTGAAGGATTAATGATGGGTACTCGTTGCGGTTCTATTGATCCGGCTATTCTCATTCATCTAATCACCGAATATAACTATGATGCTGGGCAATTAAATGACTTGTTGAACAAAAAATCTGGATTATTAGGCATTTCTCAAATTTCTGCGGATATGCGCAGTGTGGTTAACGCCATGGTGGCGGGAAATAGTCAAGCAAAACTTGCTTTTGATATATATATCCATCGTATTCAGTCAGTGATTGGTAGTATGTTGCCTTCCCTTGATACCCTCGACGCTCTGGTATTTACCGCAGGGGTAGGGGAAAACTCTGGTTTAGTAAGAGAAAAAGTATGTCAAAATTTAGCTTTTTTAGGTATAACACTAGATCTTGATAAAAATAACAAAAAAAATATTGAACAAAATATTGCTGATCCTAATTCCTCCATAGGTGTAATTGTAGTACACACTCAAGAAGATTGGGCGATCGCTCTTCAATGTATGGAACTTAAATAGGCTTTAAAATCGGTCAGTTAAAATGTCATAACCATCTTTCGTAACTAATACCGTATGCTCGAATTGTGCCGATAGTTGACTATCTTTGGTAACTACTGTCCAGCGATCGCCCATCAATCTGGTATGCTTAGAACCAGCATTGATAATCGGTTCAATGGCTAGAGTCATCCCTGCTTGTAACTGGACATTCGGTAACTCCCTAGTACGATAATTGAACACCGAAGGCTCTTCATGGAGATTACGCCCTACTCCATGACCTACAAAATTCTCCACCACACAAAAACCATTTTTTTCGACATAATCTTGTACCGCCCCGGCAATGTCCATTAAAAAGTTACCAGCTTTTACCTGTTCAATACCTTTGTACATAGCAGTTTCAGCAACTTGTAACAGTTTCCGAGTACTACGTTTAACCGTACCAATGGGGAAAGTAATACAAGAATCCCCATGGAAACCATTATAAAAAGCCCCCGTGTCAATTTTGACAATATCCCCCATTTTAATTACCTTGTTCGGGTTAGGGATACCGTGGACAACTTCTTCATTGATACAAGCACATATAGAAGCAGGAAAGCCATGATAACCTTTAAAACTAGGGGTAGCTCCCATTTCCCTAATTCGTTTCTCCGCATACTCATCCAAATCGGCGGTAGTCATTCCGGCTTGAGTCATTGCCTCAATTTCTTTTAAGACTGTTGCCACAATTTTCCCTGACTCACGCATGATAGCAATTTCAGCCTCGTTTTTTATTTCAATACCCCGACGGCTTTTTTTCATCGGTGGTAATCCTTTAGTTTTTGGTTTATTATTACGGTTATTTTTGGGCTTGGCAAAAAGTAAATCTCTTAAGTTTTTCATGGTTTTGGCTATGTAGATGTTACGGGGAAAAAGTCAACTATTAACCGTTTAAAGATATTTTTTTAAGATAGGTAATAATTTCTCTTTGGTTAGGGTTGGGGCTTTATCTAGGGGTGTAAAAATAGAACTTTTTAAAGCACTGTGGGCTTCAGACTCAAAGGGATTGGCACTAATTAATTTAATGGTTTCTCTAATTACTTTTTGGGCATTGGTAGCATTTTGATGGAGGTTATTAATGACTGTTTCTACGGTAACGTGTTCGTGTTCTGGATTCCAACAATCATAGTCAGTGACAAGGGCAAGGGTGCCATAGGCGATTTCTGCCTCTCTGGCGAGTTTGGCTTCAGTTAAATTAGTCATGCCGATAATACTTGCCCCCCAACTACGATAAAGATTAGATTCGGCGATGGTGGAAAATGCTGGCCCTTCCATACAAACATAAGTACCTCCTTGATGTAGGTCAATATTTGGCAAATCAAGGTTTTTGATGGCTTGGGCTAGGGTATGGGCTAATTTTTTACACACAGGATTACCAAAGCCGATATGGGCTACGATGCCTTCTCCGAAGAAGGTGGCGATACGTTGGGAAGTGCGATCGATAAATTGATCTGGTATAACTAAATCTAAGGGTTTAATTTCTGCTTGTAGGGAGCCTACTGCTGATGCTGAGAGTAAATAATCAACTCCCAATTGTTTAAAGGCATGAATATTTGCTCTAAAGGGCAACTCTGTAGGTAGAAGGTGATGATTTCTACCATGACGAGCTAAAAATGCGACCCTTTCCCCATCTAATGTGCCAACAACAATATTATCTGAGGGCTTACCGAAGGGAGTCTTGACACTAATTTCTTGGACATCCTCAAGGGCTTCCATTTTATATAAGCCACTACCACCAATAATACCTATTTTGACTGTTTCCATTGATTATCAACATCTTATGTTCATGTTTATAATCTACCATAATCAGAGATTTTGTAAAAAACTGTCTTTCTTTAGTTTTAGAGACGTTTCCCTTAAACGTCTCTGTAATCAATCAAAATTTATTAACTTTGCCACATTTTTTCTAAAATATTATCTGTGGGTATGTCTTTAATGTTATTGCTCAAGGATTGAAGACCAATAAATCGATCGCTATTCGGTGGTAGTAACTGATCAGCTTGAGTAGGACCAAATAAAGCAATGGTATAAGTTCCAACGGCTACGGATAGGTGCATCGGTGCGCTATCGGTACACAACATCAAATTCGCTCCTGCGATAAAAGCGGCTAACTTACCGATGTCTGGGGGACTAATAACTTTTAAGTTGTTGCATAATTGTAACATTTCCGCTGTCCATTCTTGATCATCAGGACCATTTAGGAGAACTATGGGTAGATTGGGCTGTTTTCTTTGAACATCTTCAACGATTCTTTGCCATTTAGGTACAGGATATATTTTATCAATACCTTTTGTTTTGGCAAGGGTACTTGAGCCTCCATGAATTAAAATGTATCCACTATTTTTTATTTCAAGACGTTTTTGCTCTGATTCTGCCCAATTAATATCTTCTTTTGGTACGTTAATGGATATGGGGGGACAAGGATTATGAATATTTAGACCTTTAACTAAGTCGTGGTACATATAGGCTGCATACTGTTTAGTTTTTAAGGTTGTAGGATTATTGATAAACCATGACTTTTTGCTTTTGTAACCTACACGGGTAGGAATACCATTCAACCATAATAAAAATCCCACTGCCCAATTTTGTCCGAGGGTAATAGCAACTTCGTATTCTCTATCTCTAATAATTCCTAATAGGTTTAAATAGTCGGCTAATCCGTTACGATCTTTATAATCAAAGACCAATACTTCTTTGACTTGAGAGCAAACACGGTAGGCGTTTTTTGATCTAGGTTCCACCATAACATCTATTACGGCTTGAGGGTACTGATCTTTAAGGGTTTTAATGGTAGGAAAAAATAAAATTTGATCACCGATGCCACCTGGTATAAGAGCTAAAATGCGCATTGTAATAATAAATTAAATTAACTATATCAGCTTAATTTTAAGGGATTAATTGGCTATAGCTATTATTTTTTGTTAAGTTTTTTCTGAATATCCTTTTGAGGAATCCCTTTGGAGATAAATTGACGATGTTTTTCTTGGTTAGGCGATGCTTCCTCTTTTTCTGGCTTCTTTATAGGAAATACCAATATTTTTAACTCCAGATTTGAACATTTGTTCTTCTAAAAGTTTAAAAAATTGAGTGCGATCGCCACCTTTGACCACCGCCAAATTATGGGCTTCGGCTAAGGCTACGGGATAACCAAAACCTTTTTCAATTTGAGTTAGAGTAATACTAAGGGTTTGATTCAGCAACTCAGAATCCATAGCTACCCATTTAGGAAATTCAACCCGAGCAATTTCTGAGCCGCCGTGGAGATAACAAAAATAAGTTTTTTGATCTTCTGGGTATAAATCTAAAATCTTGGAATTATTGCGAAATAAAGCACTTCTTTGATTTGGTTTTAAAACTAAATTCCACAAACTACTATCGCGCAAGGGATCAACTTTTTGACAAGGATTTTTGTTGTTATCTGCTGAGCAAAATGTAGTACAATTTGGTACATCGTGGGGACAAGCCATGAACCGTAAAAAACTGATTGCATCAATACTACGAGAGGCACTCAGATAACCGATAATGGGAATATTGCTTTTTTGCAATTCGACCCAACTATCAATAATTGGGTTTAAAATGTGTTCCCTTGCCTCCGATGGTAAAGTCTCTAAAAACCATAAAACTAATGAACCATCAGTCATGGCTAAATTGGGACTGTCAAAATGTGCGCCCGGAGGATTTACCCAAGTACAAGCCATTTCTGCTAAAACTTGTGTTTCGGCAATGGTGCGTTTATATCCCATCCATTCCTCCGTACGAATGCCCCATTTTTTTGCACCATAAAGGTCTTCCGATTTATAATAAATGTCGGGAATGCTATCTAGTAATGGGTGTAAATTTTGTCCATAATGAAGCATTATCCTGCCAATGTTGATCAGGTAACAATAGGCTATTTCATGGTGAGAAGGGGCGATTTGTGAACCATCGGCGGAAAATACACTATGGCTAACGGGAGCGGATGCTATATCTATGGCGGTGGTAAGGGGTTCGATGGGAGTTGCTGCAGAAAAAATCAGGCGATCGCCCCATTGCTCCTGTGCTTTAATAAGGGTATCTTGATTTTGTGTGGCTTGGGCTAATAAATGTCGTGCGGTTTTTAGTCTTTCGATACTTGCTTGAGCATCTTTTTGCATCTGTTGACCAATTTGAGGCATTTGTCGGGCTAATTTTGCTAAATCAAGCATTATTAAAATTTAAAATGTAGAAAAGATAATATATTTATTCAAAAACCATTGATTTACTAATTTTACAGATATATTTCAGCAATAAATGACACAATTTGAAACAAGAGTTACAGAAGATGGTTCCATCACTTTTTATTCAGAGGATTTTGGGGAGACTTTTCACACCAAATATGGGGCAAAAAAAGAAGCACAAATAACTTATATAAAAGGATGTAAAATTCCTGAAAAATTAGTTCAAAAAGATTGTTTAAAAATCATTGATCTATGTTATGGTTTGGGTTACAACAGTGCTAGTGCTTTAGAATGTCATCAATTAATTAATCCTCAATGTAAGTTAGAAATTATAGCCCTTGAGTCAGACGTTAATGTACCTCTAAGGGCGATCGTCCTTAACCTTTTAGATAGTTGGCATCAAAATATTATTGATATTCTAACCATTTTAAGCACAGAAAAAAAAGTTATCCAAAACAATCTAAAACTAGAGCTTTTAATAGGAGATGCTAGAAAAACATTAGCCACCCTAAAAAAACAAAACTTTAAAGCCGATGCCATTTTTTTTGATCCCTTTTCTCCCCCAAAATGTCCCCAATTATGGAGTGTAGAATTTTTACAATTAGTAAGTCAATGCTTACAACCTGACGGCATTATAGCCACTTACTCCTGTTCCGGTGCCGCTAGAAGTGCCATGAAACTAGCAGGATTAACCATAGGAGCTAACTACGGCGTAGGCAAAAGATCACCCGGCACCGTAGCTAGTTTTACCAACCAAGACTTTCAGCCATTATCATTAATGGAATTAGAACACTTACAAACCCGAGCAGGAATACCCTATCGAGATGTAAATTTACAAGACACCACCGCAACAATTATTGAACGTAGGGAAAAAGAACAGTTAATCTCAGATAAAGAGTGTACAAGTCAATGGAAAAAACGTTGGTTTAGGGATAAAAAATAATTAATGCTAAAATTGAATTTATAGCAATTTTTATTTACAAATTTATGACAAAACCAAAAACTCTAGAAGAATACCAAAAGGAGGAACAGAAATTAAGAGAAATCTTACTATTATTAGAGCAGTTATTTAAAAGAGAAGAAGCCGCCGCTAAAAGTATCGTCGGTTGTTTATATGATATTGCTACTATTAATTTAATCAATAAATACTGTCCTTTATGGGGTATAAACGCTACGTTTAAATATATAAGTCGTTTTCCTCGTCCCGTAGCACAATCCCTCGGTGTAAAATTATATTTACAACCCAAATGCCCAAAGCTAATTACTGACTGGCTTTATACGTTGGTAGAATTTCCTGAAAAAGATTCTACTCTCAAACAAACGGAGGTTGTGGAAGATTTGGTATTACCTGCTCAAAAAGAAATTAAGTCTTTGAGGGGTAAAGTAAGGGTATTAACCGGAGCCTTAGCCGCTTCTTTAACTATTTTTGTCGGCGGATTTAGTTGGGTAGCTTATAACCTACAGTTACATCCTTTCGAGTTACTTAGTGTCCAAGAAGCAAGTTTAGATAATTAGATTTTTTCACTTTCAGGGGGTTTGCTCAAAAAAGTGCTTTGGTTACTTATTGAGTAAATCCTAAGTTTGTTTAAGATAGGCTTCAATAAAAGAATCTAAATCACCATCTAATACATTACTAACCGCAGTAGTTTCTACATTAGTACGTAAGTCTTTTACTAATTGATAAGGGTGAAAGACATAGTTCCGGATTTGTGTACCCCACCCAGCTTCTACTATATCCCCTCGAATTTCGGCAATTTCTTGGGCTCTTTGTTCTTCGGCAATGATTAATAGCTTACCTTTAAGTATAGCAAGGGCTTTTTCCTTATTTTGAAGTTGCGATCGCTCTTGGGTACAACGAACAGCAATTCCTGTGGGTAAATGAACAACTCTAACCGCAGTTTCCACCTTATTAACATTTTGCCCTCCTTTGCCCCCTGCTCTAGTGGTGGTAATTTCTAAATCCTTATCAGGAATATCTATTTGAACTGCTTCTTCCGTCAATAAAGGCATCACATCTACCCCCGCAAAACTGGTTTGTCTTTTACCATTCGCATTAAAAGGAGAAATACGTACTAGACGATGGGTTCCTTTTTCACTACGAAGATAACCAAAACCATAACGCCCTTCAATTTCGAGAGTTGCGGACTTTATTCCCGCTTCATCACCATCAGATATTTCCGCAAGGGTGACACGATAGTTTTGTTTTTCTGCCCAACGGGTGTACATTCTCAACAACATCTGAGCCCAGTCTTGAGCATCTGTACCCCCTGCCCCAGCATTAATAGTTAAGATTGCTCCTTTATTATCATGGGTGCCACTGAGTAGCTTTTGTAATTCCCAACGACCTAATTCTTGTTTTAATTTATGGATATTATGATCAGCTTCCGATAGTAATTCCTCATCGGTTTCTAATTCCAACAGTTCAAGGATTGCCTTGGAATCTTCCAGGGTTTTCATCCATCCATTAAACTGGTCTAAGGAAGATTTTAAATCATTTAGTTCTTGTAATGTACTTTGTGCCTTATCTCCTTGATCCCAAAATTCTGGCTGACTCGCTACTTGTTCTAGGTTATGAATATTAGCTCGAATTTTAGGTAAGTCAAAGATAGTCCTGAGTTGTACTCAGGCGCGAACTTAATAAATCAATTTCTCTTCTTAAATCTGCTAATTCCATTTTTTTATCTACAAAACTCAACGATAATATACCTTAGAAATGCGATCGATGTCAAAATACCAGCCCTTATTGATCGTTAGACAGTAGGTAATTTGGCAATAAGAAAAGAGAAGTACCAACTATCTTGAACCCCCACTCCCCCTAAAACACTCCAAAATCGGACTTGGCAAGGTAGGTATCCTTGTTGTACGTTGATTTGAAAAGTTAGCTCATCATAGGATAACCAACGACCGTCCTTTAGCCAACCTATTTCTTCAGCAAATTTACAAAAAGTTTCATAGTTATAAACCCCCGGCTCTCCTCCACATTTAGCCCAAATTTGTTTTTGTACAGAAAAGCCAAATTTACCTTTACTATACTGTGTCCATAGATCATCCATTATTTTTAATTCCTCAAAGGGAAAGGTTTTACAATCATTTTCCGTTAGCCAACCTTGTTTCTCTTTGCCCATAATTTGAAGAACAACTTTAAGGGTTTCGCTATCAGCTTCTTGCCATTGTTGATTTTTTAAATATTGATTTAGTTGAGTAAAATCAGCTTTGGGGGTAATTAATATATTTTTTGCTTTTTCTCGATATTTTTGTTTAATTTCTTCTATTTTAGCGATAGCATCATCTTTGAGATGATTAATTTTTGGGTGAATAGGGTTAATTGCTAGAGCTTGGTTGTATTGAGTTAGGGCTTTTTCATATTCTTGAGATTGATAATAATCATTGGCAAGATTGTATAACTCTTGAAAATCTCCTATATTTTGCTGATAATTTTCTAGTTTTTGTTTATCTATGTCTAATATTTGAACTAGCTTGTTGATTAATGACACATCTGATTGATGAGTGGAGTTTTGATTGTTGTTTTCTCTCTGATTGGCTATTTGATCGATAGCTTCAATGAGAGTTTTACTTTCTGGGAATTGACGCACATTAAACCACCTTCTTAGTTTGCCGTTACGATACTCTACTAATAATTGATTTAGATCGCAATATTTTCTAAGGGCATTTAAAGTTCTAATTTGTTCGTTGTTGTGATTTAAGGCGAATTTAACCATATTTAAACAAATATTTAATGATAACTTGATTTTTGACAAAAATTACCTATATAGAAATTCTATTGGTAGCTTTGAACCTCTTATACAGCCTTCTTTAGACTCGATTCTAATTTAACACGATGAATTACAATATAGAAACTAATCTTGTAAGACATATAAAGTGATGGTAGAAAAACGGAATTTAAAGCTCAATTTTTTTGATAATATACGAAAATTCTAAAATTTCTTAAAATAGGAAATGTAATTCCTTAAAAAAATAGTTAAGTAATGCTATATAGCAAATTGGTTAGGGATAAAATCCCCAGTATTATTAAAAATAATAACAAAAATTATCAAGTTAAGCATTTATCTGACCAAGAGTTTAAAGAAGCATTAAAAAATAAATTAATTGAAGAATCCAAAGAATTTTTTTTAGCTAAAGATAAAGATAGTTTAATAGAAGAAATTGCTGATATTTATGAAGTTTTAGATAGCTTAATTTGTGTTTATAATTTAGATAAAAATAAAATAAAAGAAGTAAAAGAAAAAAAAGCAGAAGATAAAGGTAAATTTGAGCAAAAAATTAAGTTAATTTCCGTTAGGGATAAATATTTTTCTTCTGAAGATCAGAGTAAAGAAACAGATATTATAGACACTTTTAGTAATTATCTTGAGGAGAAAATAAAACCAATAGCACTCATTTTAGATTATGATCCTCAAGTTTTAAAGAAAGTTTTTAATGATATTTCTGTTGATAATCCTTTGTTATTAAATCTTAAGTTAAAAAAAGAATGGGGGGGTTTAGAATTTAGTAATCATGATTTTTACCAGTGGCAAATTAACATTGCCAAATATTCTGGAGCACTAGCTTTTTTGCAAACGCAGCACCAAAGCGCAGTAGGAATGCTATGTAATAGCAGCAATCAAATTGTTAAACAAAAATACCTGCCTAATATAGTTACAGGAAATAATTTTTGTGGAGTCGGTTTTTCTCATTTACGCCGTCAAGGAGAACCAGTTTTATCAGCTATGGTGGATGGTAGTGGTTATAGATTAACTGGAAATATTTTTTGGATTACGGGTTATAATTTCTTTGATAATTTTATTTTAGGTGCTACTTTAGATGATAGTAAAGAGTTATATGCGATCGTGCCTTTTGCTAACAAAAATAGCCATAGTGGAACCATAAAACTTAGTGAACCGATAAAATTAGGGGCGATGGGTTCAACAAATACCGTTAGAGCAAAACTAGATAACTGGTATATTTCCCCAGAAGATATTCTCGCAATTAAACCAGCAAAAACTATTTTAAAAAAAGATTCAGAAAATATTTTACATCATGGATTTTTTGCACTAGGTTGTGCCTTCGGTAGCTTAGAAATTATTAACAATAATGCAGAGAAATTAAACTTACCATCAGTAACCATAAACTATCACAAACTTTATAACAAAACAGTTAATCTCAAAGAATTAATGTTAACAGAAATCGTTAATCCCTCTCAAAGGTTCGTAGAAAAATTAGCTCTCAGAGTAGAAGCTATTAATTTGGCTCATAAGTGTGCCCATGCGGCAATAATTACCAGTAAAGGCTCAGGGAATAAACAGGAAAACCCTGCACAAAGACTATACAGAGAA
>PXEJ01000148.1 GCA_003566215.1 Cyanobacteria bacterium T3Sed10_376R1m
TCCCTAAACGATACAGGGTTAACGACTTAACCAAATCATATCGTAAGCGGAGCGAACAGGTTTTAACCTGTGTAGCGACATCAGCTTAGAATCCACGTATTTCAATGCGTGGAGAAGTCAATTCAGGGAAGCATCTAGCATTAAAAAAAGACTTAAAAACAGAACAATTTATTGTTTTTTATCCTCGGCAAAAATTAATCATAATTAAACTAATGGCAAAAGGTGATCAGTTATATGTATGGCGTGAATTTGCTAATTTAAAGGGAGTTTATCAACATCATGGTATTGATATGGGAGATGGAAATGTTATTCATTATCGTAAACCCAGTGAAATTGTAGAAAAAACATCCTTTGGAGTTTTTAGCCAAGGAAAGAAGGTTTATATTCGTCAATATCCCCAGGGTTTTTGTTTTATTGGTGATGTGGTAATTAATCGTGCTTTAAGTCGTTTGGGAGAAAATAAATATAATTTATTGTTTAACAACTGTGAACATTTTGCCACATGGTGCAAAACAGGAATTAATGACAGTAAACAGGTAAAAGATTTTATTCCTACTATTAATAAAATAGATACTTTTAATTTATTTGACCCTCTTAAAAATGCTTTTAAAGGAGTTAATTCTAATAACAAAAATATCATTATTGATAGTGCTTTAAATGACATTAGAACTGCTTGGGATAGAATGCAACCTCAATATAAAGAGGCAGTTAAAGAGATAGATATATGGCAAAAAGTAGCTTATCAAGCTCTACAAAATAATAGGGAAGATTTGGCCAGAGGTGCTTTAATCAAAAAGAAAAGTTATCAAAATAGAGCAAAACATTTACAAACAGAATTAGAAAAATTGGCCACTATGACAGAGGGTTTGCTCCAAAGTAAATAATACCTGCCCAAATCCAATATTCTCATCTAACTGAGGTTAACTAGGGTTAACTATCAATTACAATGACGGGAATAACACTATTTTCCAATACATATTGAGAAACCGAGCCCATAAATATAGGATTACTAATACTTCTTTTACCTATGACAATTTCCGACACCTGATAATCTTGGGCAATGGTTAAAATCCTCTGTGCCGTTGAGCCTTCCCTCACTAAAAATTGATAGTCAATATCCGCTAACAATTGATTGGCAAGTGACTTTAAACTCTCCACATTAGAAGGATTATTTTCTTGGACGATATGTAAAATAATGACCTCCCCATTACTTCTCCTTGCCATTTCTGCGGTTTTGAATAATACTCCCATGGTTTCAGCAGAATCATCGATCGCACTTAATAATACAATTTTATTATCAACCATAACCTTCGTCGGATCAACTTCTCCCCGTTGTAAGAGTCGGGGGGCAAAAGTGGGAATCGCCCATGCACCAAGAGGTGCACTTACAAGAATTGATAAAGCTGCGATCGCCAAAATCTCCTCACCACCATCAATGCCTAAACCCAATGGAATAGCACCCACCGCCGCTTGTACTGTAGCCTTAGCCGAATTAGCAGGGAGTAAAAACAACCTTTCTTTACTATTCCAATTACTTCCCCAAGTGGACAAATACCAGCCCAACATTCTGCCAACTAAAGTACCCACAAAGACAATCACTAAACCAATCCCTAAAGTACTACCCAAAATATCCAACTGAATATTAGCCCCCAACAACACAAACAAGAAAATTTGAGCCACCTGCCAAAGACTATCAAAACCTACCCTCAATCGTCTAGCTAAAGGAGCACAAAATTCAATTAAAAAAAATCCTGTACTCATTACTACCAAATAACCAGAAAAAAATGGATATTTACTCGCCATTACCACTACAAATAAAGCAAAACTAGCAGTAATTAAAGTATCATAAACAGAACTTTGTGACCATTTTTTAGTAACTAATAAAAATACTAATATCTTTGCCAATAACCAACCAAAAATAACCCCTAAAACAATTTGTAAAATTAACTGTAAAGGTAGCAACCTTAAAGAATCTAAACTAAAACCAATATCTTGAGATAAAAGAGGAATTAATAAACTAAAAATTAGTAACAATAAAACATCAGACAAAGCACTTCCCGTCAAAATAGCATCAGGAATACCTTTTTTTACCCCCCAGCCCAAACTCTTCAACCGTAACATCGCAGGAACAATCACCGCAGGAGACTCCGCCGCCAAAATACACCCTAGTAATAACCCTGTCGGCAAATTAAAACTTAATAACCTCATGGCCAAAAAAGTGATAGTAACCATTTCACAAATAGCTGGTAAAAAACCCAATCGAAGGGCAACACCCCCCTGTTCCTGCAATTTTTGACGATCAAGCCCCAAACCAGCTTTCATTAAAATAATCATCACCGCAATGGTTCTAAAAGCATCCGCAGATTTTAATGCTGATTCACTGAGAATATTTGTAAATTGAGCACCTAAAATAATTCCCACCAAAATCATACCGACTAAGTTAGGTATTTTGAACTTTCCTGCAATTTCACCAGCAAAAAAACCAAAAATTAAGATCAAAACAAAATCTAATAGCATATTTGAGAATTTAAAATTAATTAGCTTTACTTTTAGTGTTTTTTATCATGACATGAATAA
>PXEJ01000178.1 GCA_003566215.1 Cyanobacteria bacterium T3Sed10_376R1m
AGAGGTCGCCCGCGGCCCTGACTTCATCGAGGTGCAGCGGGGCGAACTGCGCGGGGTCGATCTCGATCTCAACCACATCCCCGACGCCGCCATGACCATCGCCACGACAGCACTGTTCGCCACCGGACCGACCCGCATCCGCAACGTGGCGAACTGGCGTGTCAAAGAGACCGACCGCATCGAGGCCATGGCCCGGGAACTGCGCAAAGTGGGCGCCACCGTGACCGAGTACGCCGACGGCCTCGGCATCTCCCCACCCAGGCAGGTCCGCTCGGCCAGCATCCATACCTATGACGATCACCGGATGGCCATGTGCTTTGCCCTCGTCGCCCTCGGCGGCGTGCCGGTGACCATCGAGGACCCGCGCTGCGTCAACAAGACCTATCCGAACTTCTTTCGGGATTTCGCGAGTCTGGCCCAGACTTGAGGCCTTCGCCTCCACTGGTCAGGGCCCACTTCGGCAGCGATACTCACTGACCAGGAGGAAGCGGCTGCCATCGCCCATGCGTCAACCAAACCGGCGTCCATCGAGATCACAGGCCCTGCTGAGGGCCACCGTGATGCTTACCGTGAGCGCTTGCAGCGGCGTCTCCGAAACGGATACGGATCCCGAATACGTGGCCAGCACCGAAACCTGGCGCAGCGAACGTGAGGCCCGGCTGACCGGGCCTCATGGTTGGCTGAGTCTGATCGGCCTGCACGCACTGGCCGAGGGCGCAACACGCATCGGAAGCTCATCCGAGGTCGATCTGGTGATGCCACGCGGCCCGGAAATCTGGGGGACGCTGACCTTCGACGGTGACCGGATTCGATTTCAGGCCGCAGAGAATATTGCCGCAAGCATGGCGGGGGAGGCCGTTTCGGAAGCGGACCTCGGCTGGCGAAGCGGCGAGGATTCGAATCGCATCGAGGTGGCCGGCATCGCCTTTCACGCCATCGACCGCGACGGCCGGCCCCATCTTCGGGTCCGGGACCCCGAGGCGCCGAGCCGCCGCGATTTCGTCGGGCTTTCGTGGTACCCGGTAGATCCATTGTGGGCCATCGATGCCGAATTCCATGCCCACGCATCCGGCACCACCCTGCGTATCGCCGACGTCACCGGCAGCGTCGGCGAACAGCCGAATCCAGGTGCGGTGACCCTCACCCGCAACAACGAGACCCACCGCCTGGAAGCCGTTCAGTCCAGCCCCGAAAGTCGCCTCTGGTTCATCTTCTCCGACGGGACCTCCGGTCGCGAGACCTACGGCCTCGGCCGCTTTCTCTACTTCGATCCGCCCGAGGACGGTCGCGTCCGCCTCGATTTCAATCAGGCCTACAACCCGCCCTGCGCCTTCAATCCCCACACCACCTGCCCATTGCCGCCCCCAGCCAACCGACTCGCACTGCGCATCGAAGCTGGCGAACGCGCCTACAGCGGTCCCGTAGGCATCGATCCGGACGCTATCGAGCAGCGCTGACCCTCCCTTGGCTGGGCTTGCAATTCCCGGCGCCGACGGGATCATTGGCGGTGGAGACGGGGTTGACCGACGAGGTGCCCCAATGCGAACAGGATCCATCCCCGGCGCAATACCGGGAACACAGACGTCCGCAACCGCGGCTTCAGCACGTGCCTGAGGGCCCCGAGATCCGTCGGGTGGCCGACCAGCTCGCCAAAGTGCTGGTCAACCGCCCGCTGAACGCCGTCTGGTTCCGTTTTCCCCAGCTGCAGGCGCAGGCGGCTTCGCTTTTGTCATCACCAATCCGGGATGTCCGCTCCTGGGGCAAGGCACTGCTCATCGAGTTCGACGACGGCCGGACACTCTATTCCCACAACCAGCTTTACGGCCGCTGGTTCGTTTGCAAGGCCGGAACGCGCCCGGCCACGAACCGCGACCTGCGCGTCGTTCTCGAGACAGCGACCCACGCCGCCCTGCTTTACAGCGCCTCGGAGATCGACCTGCTCCAGCCTGGCGCATGGCAAGTGCATCCCTTTCTTGGCCGTCTCGGCCCGGATGTCTTCGCGGCCAGCACCACGCCCGCCTTCCTGCGCCGACGGCTGCTTTCGCCCCGCTTCGCGAAGCGGGCGCTGGGCGGCTTGCTGATGGATCAGCAGTTCCTGGCCGGGCTCGGCAACTACCTGCGATCCGAGATTCTGTTCGCGGCCGGGGTGCATCCCGACCGTCGCGCCGGCGACCTCGACGACGCCACGATCGCACTTCTGGCCCGGCAGATCCCTGCGATGGCAAGACGCGCCTATCTGACCGCTGGCGAAACCGCGCCCAAGGCCTGGGTACGCGCCCGAAAAGCGGCAGGACGACCCCACCGCGCCTGCCGGCATCTGGTATTCGAGCGGGAGGAGGAGCCCTGTGCCGCCTGCGGAACCAGCATCCGTCGCGTCGACTACAGCGGACGACGACTCTACCTCTGCCCCACATGCCAACCCGAGCCACTGAAGCCATGAGCAGGGAGGTCCCATGACATCGAGCCAACCCGCCAGCGTCGATCCAGATCAGGTCGCCTTCTACACCCGTCTGGCCGATCGCTGGTGGGACGAAAACGGTCCGTTCTGGCCACTGCATCTACTCAATGCCTTGC
>PXEJ01000199.1 GCA_003566215.1 Cyanobacteria bacterium T3Sed10_376R1m
CCACCATAAAAGTTTGAATAGTATTCTCCTTTTATCACAGATTCATCTGCATAGATGATATATTCATTCGCCATTCAATGCGTCTCAGGTTTGTCAGTTTTAATTGCCAATGATGAAGGTAAGAATTCGAGGAAAGAATTAACTATATGTTTTATGATTGCAATTAACTACGCTTAAACCGAACCTATCGCTCAGAACTTTCGAACGATTCTAACTTTTTCATTTTCATTTGGTGGTTCAAAAAGAAGAAAGGAAAAGAATATTGCTAATATGAAGGATAAATTAAGTAATAGTTGTATTTCAATTACCAGATCTATAAACGTGAATTTCGTATTCATTATCATTAATCGCTCTAATACCTTGACCAGTTAAACTGTGGGAAAAGGCAGCTAATGATACATCAGAAACATTCTGATATCCATTCTCAATCATCCAATTTTTTATATCATAGGCAAATGTATCGGCTTCTTCATCGCCTAATGCGGACATAATTTTAATTATAGCTTGTTTTGGGATTTTTGATTTTAAACTCTCTCCAACTTGATCATTCATTCGTCTTTGAGGTTTTGAATTAGAGATATTTACAACACCAGCCGTAATACCACCTTTCTGATTAAAGCTTTTCACGTTAAACTTATCTGTATTCTTATTCATAGTAGATTGATTTTAATTAAATTAACCCAAGCAGCTTTATTGTGGCTGTTATAATTGTTGCGATAGCTGCAAGAAGGAATATAAAGCTAATGAGTTTTTTTTTATTATTAGGAGCCTGGTTTAATTGGTCTCCTTTTATAGAAACATTTTGAGCAGTTACTCCCCCTTTTTGATTTATAGATTTAACTTTAGATTTCGACATAATTATACCTTTGTAAATTTACAAGAGCTGATAGATCGGTCTGCATAAAATTTATTTTACATGCATCGCACATATTATAAAGAATTAATTCAACCCTTACCTGAGGAAAAGCAGGAATTCTAAAATATTAGATGATTTTAATGTTTAGCATCCGATAATGCCGCTGGACAATAAGTGGGCTTTTAATCTTGACTTAAAGTATGGGAATGTAGAAATGAGGAATTCAAGTGGAATCAACTTGCACAATTGTTTATAGCTGAAGAGTCGTCCTTTCAGTAAAATTGTATAAAGCTAAATGTCTTAAAATTTTGAACTTGAATTGCTCGTAGAATTTGTCATTTAAATACATAAAGCTCTGTGGAATTGAGAAATTTTGCTTAAAAGTACTCGAGTCAACGGTCTCGTTCAGTCTCCATGCTTTACTAATTACGATTGCCACACCAGACGAACTGTTTTCATAATATTCCATAAAATCAGGTCTATCTATCTGGCCAACATCACCATATTTATCCCATAATTTTTTAGGAGAGTCCTCTTCAATTTCCTTTATCTCAAAAAAACCAATGATTTTTTGTTCTGGAGAAGTTGAATAGATCAGACAGAATTTGACAGGCTTTTTGAATTTAGTTTTTCTAAACTCAACTCGCTTTTCACCGTTAAGAATTGAATGCGCATATTTAGGATGAATTGAAAGTAATGCTATGTTTTCAATCTGTTCTCTATCCACGATTTTATTTTTTTATCAATTTTCGTTATTGATTGAGGGGAACCATTCAATACTTTATTGCTTTTTAGAGCTTTCAAAGTATAATGATTTTTAAGGATCTTAACCTGCCTAAATAAGATGGATAACACCTCACCATGCTTACAAAGAGATTCAATTTCATCAATGGAATAAACGGTTCTTCTTCCAACGAAACGTGCTATTTCTTCGGCATTTTTTGAAACTAAAACGCTTTCTGCCACACCAATTGTGGTAATAGATTTGTAGTCCTCAGAACGATAGAATAATAAAACGTCACCTGTATTTATTTGCCTTGTATTGGCATTACTAAGATAAGCCTTCCTGAGACTATTACCGTATGAATATTTTCCTGGGAATAAGTCATTTTGTGATTCGAATTCTGGAAAAAGCAATTTATGGTATGCTGGTTGAATTGGAATGGTAAAAAAGTCGACTCCATCTGTTTTGATCTTATTTGGTCCGAATCTGACATGAAATTCAAATGGCTTTAATTCCCATTCCTTCTGTTGAGTAGGATTTATTTTTTTTACTAAACGTAATTCACCATTGTACTTGTTCCTTTCTAAATCAGAAAATCCAAATGTGTCGAACAAATTTATTAGATGTTCAAACTTTGGAAAAACTTCAACATACAAGTAATCTGCATTATTATTTGTTGCATAATCAAAAATCGTTTTAAGCATTAACTCTCCCAATTTGATACCATGATTTACTACTTTAAATGTGCAAACCTTATAAACTTTTCCTTTCAGGCCAAATTCATTAGTGACTTCTTTTTTAAGAATTGATAATGCCGCATAACTATCCTTATCTGGGTGGTTTACTACAAAAGTAGGTCTATCTTCCTTCATACATTTTTTCAGCCAATCATCAAAGCCTTGATAATCACTTCTCAAACCTTCAAATATTTGATCACGAGGGTTTAAGTTATAGGCTCTTATCTGTTGTACCGCTGGAGGAGGGGTA
>PXEJ01000009.1 GCA_003566215.1 Cyanobacteria bacterium T3Sed10_376R1m
CTGGATAATTGCCACAGTTTGGAAACGGGATAATTGGTGTTGCATCAACACCCGTCGTAAATAGACTTTGCCCAAAAAGTTTTTTGGTGGTCAGAGAGTATCAACTTCAAAGATAAATGTTAACTTTCAGTAATAAATTAATTGGAATAAATTACATAAATGTAACAATTAATACAGAAATTTTAAAGATTACTTTATAAGTGCTAACCTAAGTATAGGGATAGATTTTGTCCATTTTAATTATAGTCTGTCTCCCCGGATACGATAAATAGAATCAACGGCGAAATAAGCTAATAATATTTTCAGGTGTGATTTTATCAACTCCCATCTAATTTTTAAAAACAATTTAATTAATTTACTTTTTACATACAGGTTAAAAAATTATGAATATGTCTTATAGAGGAAACAAATACTTACAAAGTGAAACATCCCTAATGGAAGTTAAAGAAGGGGATATTATGGGCATATATAGAGGAAATCAATGGCGTTATAAGTTACCCAATCATATACCTCAGTTACAGCCCAAAATTTATTTAAAATATCGTGGAATAGCTTATAGTACTTCCCCTAATGCTCAACCTTATTTTATTCCTCAAAAAGCTTCCAAGGAAGTTGAGATTAATGACCATAGTTGTTCGATAATGAGTCAAACAACACAACAAAATTTAGAACAAGTACATATATCCAATATGCGTCGTAATCTTGAACGTCGCATGGAAATTGCCCAAAATAGCGAAAATTATCAATTATTAGCTATGTTAAAAAAAGAATCTGAACAATTAACGGTGTAATAGCTAAAAAGATAACTGTGAAATTTGATGGGTAATGGGGAATGGTAATAATATTTAAAATATTGAATATTTATTATCATTTAATAATATTTCGCACCATAATTAAGCAACGCCTCCTATCTTTGACAAAAAGCCTTTTCCTTTTCTTTCATAATTTGGGCTAAACTAGGACGCTGAGTTAATTGTAAGCGCCATTTAGCCCAAAGACCATAAATTTGATCTGCTATCCAACCGATAAATGGAATTTTGGTAATGGCATATATCCACCCCATGCCCAAAATTTCATAAATGGTACGGAATACCTCTACATTTTTAATTACTTTGCCGTCAGCTAAAATAGCGTGAATGCGATTCATGGCTGTTTCGTAGTCAATGCCTTGATTGTCGAGGGGAGAATAATCAGGGGATGCGATGTCTATGAATAAGACTTTTCCTCTACCATTGTCTTTTTTACGCAAAAAGTTAACTTCTTTGAGGCATAAAGGACATTCTCCATCGTATAAGAGTTTTATTTCGTAGGAAGGGTTATCGATATTCTTTGACATGGTGCAAGAAAGTCATTAAGATTTGTTAATTGGTTGTAAAATCATGGTAACTAAAAAAAGAGTTTAAAAGTGTAAATGCAAACTTTCGGTACTCGTAAAACGATTCAATTTAAGGGTCAACCCTTAAAACTTATTGCCATTGGAGATAGTTTGGTTTATGGTTATGGTGATGTGGAAGGGGGTGGTTGGGTTGAGAGGTTAAAACGTCGTTGGATGTATGGTGATGATGGTCATGTGTTATATAATTTAGGTATTAGGGGCGATCGCACTACTCAAGTAAAAGAAAGATTAACCCAAGAATTTAAGTATCGTGGGGAATTAAGAAATCGTTATCCAGACTTGATAATATTATCTGTTGGAGTGAATGATTCTCCTCGTTTAGGGCGTAGTGCAGGAAGAAATTTAACTAATTACGATCAATTTTGTGATGATATTAATAGCCTATTAGATCAAGCAAAAAAACTGTGTCCCGTAATTTTTGTGGGTATGATACCCGTAAATGAGCAAAAAATGCCCTTTTTAGATTGCTTTTACTATAATTTACGAGATCAATATCGTTACAAAGAAGTTACCAGACAAGCCTGTGTCAATCGTAATATACCTTATTTAGATACCTTTGACCTGTGGATGAGTCGGGGGGAAAATTGGGTAAACACCCACCTATGCGATGATGGGTTGCACCCTAACATACAAGGCTATCAATCTATTTATCAAGATGTAATTAATTGGCAACCATTGGAATTAATGCTTAAAAAATTAGCTCCTTTTCCAAATAAATAAATTGTTTTTCTTTTCTAGAAAATCAACAAAATTTCAGTTAACTGTGATAGTATCTGAGTTAAATTAACTCAAAACCAGAAATAAAATCACGGAATTGGTGCCCAGGAGTAAAACAAAATAAATGAAATATCAAAGACTAGAAAACATTCCTATTCCCCGTCAATATACAAATCCTCTCAAAATGGGAGTAATTGGGGTAGGTAATATGGGACAACATCACACCAGAGTTTTGAGTCTCCTCAAAGATGTTGAGTTAGTAGGAATAGCAGATGTTAATGTTGATCGTGGTTTAGATATTGCTAGTAAATATAGAGCTCGTTTTTTTGATAATTATTTAGAAATGTTACCCCATGTCGATGCAGTGTGTATCGCCGCCCCTACGAGGTTACACCATCAAGTTGGGTTAGATTGTTTAAAAGCGGGGGTTCATATTTTAATTGAAAA
>PXEJ01000312.1 GCA_003566215.1 Cyanobacteria bacterium T3Sed10_376R1m
CAACAATGGCTTCAAAAACAGTTATGAAGAGTCAAAATATGAGTCTGAAGTTATACTAAGAAAAACTAACCTTCCTTGGACAATATTCCGACCATCTATTGTTGTAGGCAATTCAAAAAACTATTCATGCCAGGGTGAAATGAGAATGATTTACGGCTATGTGTTGGGAGTTTATACAGCTTTAATTGCAAATTTTAGAAGTGAAGAGAATTTTATAAAAGTTTGGAAAAACAATACTTACCCCGATGTAAATATTCGGTTAAAAGGTGATTATAAAGTAAAAAAGAACTTTGTGTGTATTGATGATGTAATTGGTATGATTACTGATATTATTAAGAAAAAAACCATACACAAAACTTTTCATCTGACAAGTAACCATATTATTGGTGAAAACATAAGCCAGGCATTCAATAAAGGTTTTAGAGTAAACGGTATTAATTATTTCAAAAATTACATACCTAACATGACAAAAATTGAGTTAAGAGCACATCGCTTAATATCAGCCTTTGATGACTACTGCCTTAAAGATGACCCCGACTGGGATACAACAAATACAGACAAATCATTGCATAATCACAAAAAAGCCGGTATGAGTAAAGAGTTATTTAGTAATCTGATTGAATCTTTTATTGAAAAAGAGATTATTGATAATTATCTAGGGAAAAAATAAATACAGCAAATTTTTTAATTACAAAAATTTTAAACAAAAGTATAATTTTATCTATTTTTGTGCCTCGAAATATTTTGATATCAAAAAAACACTTATAAGTTTATAACACCCACAATAAAACCCATGAACCAAAATCAATTTAAAACATTAATCAACCACCCAAACCCGGTGCTGAGAGAAGCATTTAAAAACCCAAAAAATGTTACTAAGCTCGATCTGAAAGAAGCACAACTATATGAACTGCCTGAAGAGATTTGCTACTTTAAAAATCTGCAAGAACTTGATATTAGGCGCAACAGATTAGTATCCCTGCCCAAGAGCTTGTCAATGCTAAAAAAATTAAAAATACTTAAAGCAGGCGAAAACCGATTTTTTGAATTCCCAATGGTTATAACTTCACTTTTTTATCTTGAAGAGTTAGAATTCAGAGAAAATAAAATCTCAAGGCTACCTAAACAAATAAGCAACCTTATTAACCTTCGAAAACTTTCAATTGGATGGAATAACATTACAATGATTCCTAAATCTATTGAAAATCTAAAAAATATAAAAAAACTTGATCTCCAAAATAATAACATCGAAAATCTCCCATCAACTATTGGAGGAATGATTAATCTTCAAGAACTAAATTTAAAATGGAATAAAATCAGAGAATTGCCTGATAGCTTCAGGAAGTTGTCAAATTTGCAAAATCTATACCTAGCTGAAAATCACTTTTTAGAATTTCCAGATTCGATTTCATCATTAGAAGCTCTTAAAGAACTTGATTTAAGCTGGAACAAACTTACTTATTTAAATGGCAATATTGGCAAACTGCAAAATCTATTAGAACTTAATTTGCATAACAACAAAATATCAAATATTCCAGAGGGTTTCGGCAATTTGATAAATTTAAAATACCTTTCTTTACGAAACAATCAATTAGAAAAACTTCCTGACAATTTTTCCTGTTTAAATAGTATCGAAACTCTCGACCTTTCTGAAAATAAGTTTACAGAATTTCCTCAACAGCTATGTAAATTGCAAAATTTGAGAAGTTTGAATTTTAGATTTAATAAAATAGAAGCTATTCCTAAAAATATCAGCAATATGACCGGGCTTTCAGAAATATTTTTTGGAAGCAACAATATTCAAACATTGCCCGATGAGATTAAGGATTTGGAAAACCTTACGTTTCTTGGCTTAACCCAAAATATGCTTCAGGATTTCGATCCGACACTTTTTTATAATACAAAGCTTCAGGGATTATACCTTGGCGGTAACCCGATATCTGATTTTCCTGTAAATCTTAAGCGATTAAAAAATTTGAAATACCTAACCCTTCCTGAAATAATTGAAGACCATAGAAATAAAAGAAAAATTTTATCAGGCATAGACGTAGAGTTTCAATAGAGATAGCCACCACATGAATTTGATAGCTATTGATTTTTTTGCTTTATGATAAAGCGATGGCATACATTTGTAATAAAATCAACTTCAGTGACAGTTACATGCAATTTTAAAATAATGTATAAATCGGCATTTCAATTACAGAGGGATGCCATCGCTCTGTAATGATGTAGGTGTAAATATAAAACCTTATAAGTGAACTTTGCCGGTAAATTTAGGCTATCTTGTAATCTCCGTCCTGTAATTCAACGTTAAAGTTTACCTTGGCTTTTAAGGCATCAAAAACTTTCAGGATTGTCGCGATAGTTACATTTTTTGCATTTCTCTCAATTCTGGAAATCTGTGATTTCTGAACACCAATCATTTCTCCAAGTTCTGATTGTGTAAGTTGTCTTTCCTTTCGTGTTTGTCTTTCAGCAGGTCAAGGGAATTGATGATCAATATCCGGATCAGGTCCCTGGAAGGACGGTCAGAGGATGCAAACCACTCCTTTGGCTGG
>PXEJ01000427.1 GCA_003566215.1 Cyanobacteria bacterium T3Sed10_376R1m
ATATCTTACGCACATTACTGCATTACTATCATAGCGCATTATACTAAAAATCAAGAAATATAAAGCCGTCATGAATGACGGGGTTTTAGACCCAAGATTTTTGATAATTAATCTAATTCTTGGAAGTCTTCTTCAATAACTTGTTTGTCAATCTTTCCCTCTGCCATGGCAAACTGAGGCAATTTTGATAAAAATTTGACAGCGATAATTCCGGCAATGGTGGAACAGGAGGTGGCTAAAATGGTGGGAATAAACAACTGACTAGCATTGACTCCCATGAGAGCAACCACAGTGGCAGGTAAGATTAATTGCACACTGGAGGTATTGATAGCCAAGAAGGTACACATGGCGTTGGTGGCGGTGTCTTCGGTGGGGTTAAGTTTTTGCAACTCTTGCATGGCTTTTAACCCCAATGGTGTGGCGGCGTTACCTAAACCGAGAATATTGGCAGACATATTTAGTACCATTGCACTAACTGCTGGATGATCTGGGGGAACTTCAGGGAATAACCATAATGTAATTGGACGTACTACTCGTGCGATCGCATTTATCAATCCAGCTTCTTCGGCAATTTTCATAATACCCAACCACAAAGCCATGATACCGATTAAACCGATAGCTAACTCTACAGCTAATTCTGCACTGCTAATAGCCGCCTCGGTAACAGCTTCAATGTTCCCATTAATTGCCCCAACAACAAAGGAAATAGCAATTAAACCAAACCAAACATAATTAAGCATAGGGTTAATTTAATAAGTGTTTTTAATCAATGTTAGTTATAGCATTACGAGGTCAAAAATAGAGCATCGTTAATGGTTAATAATTAATGGTTCATTAAATTTTTCTAAGCTCCTAGTCTTTCTTTTCCATTGGCTTAGGCTTAGTAGCCAAGATAAAGACGAACTATCTTCAAGATTTATTGCTAATTGTAAGCTACACTGATAACTTAGTCGTACATTTGTGACTTTTTAATAAAAAAATAATCGAAGAGGTTTTTAATATGCCCTATACAACAGAAGATGGCGGAAGAGTTAATAATTTTGCTAACGAGCCTAAATTATATAAAGCTGAGCCCCCTACAGGTAAAGAAAAAAGAAACTATCTAGTTTTAGGAATCTTAGGAATACTTTTGACAGGGGGAGTAATTGCGATCGCAATTTATGCCTCTAACAACGTACCCGTAAGCTAGAAACAAAAAAATCTCCCTCACAATGAGAGAGATTTTCAGAATTAATTATTGAGCTTGATCAACCACTAAACTACCTTCGTCGGAATTCTGCTAGGAGCAAGTTTGATATTCTTCGCCAAACCCAAAAATGATAGAAACTTGATAGTAAGCCAAGTAAGATCAATTTCCCACCACTGCAAACCATGACGAGCAGAATACTGATAAGCATGGTGGTTATTGTGCCAACCTTCACCGAAGGTTAATAAAGCAACCCACCAACAATTACGGGAATGATCATTAGATTCATGACTTACATAACCAAATTTATGGGTAGCACTGTTCACAAACCAAGTAACATGGAAAACTGCAACTAAACGAAGGAAAATTCCCCAAACAACAAAAGACCAACCGCCCCACCAAAATAATAATAAACCTAAAACTACTTGAATAGGAATGAAATAGTTGTCACAAAAATTGTAAAAAGGATCATCCTTAATATCCTTAGTATATTTAGGTACAAGGTCATTAGCAGGATTCTTTACCAACATCCAACCCATGTGACTCCACCAAAAACCTTTATTAGAGTCATGGGGATCAGCATCATGGTCACTAAATTTATGATGAATTCGGTGTAATCCTACCCACTGAACAGGTCCACCCTCACAGGCTAAAGAACCACAAAAGACCAAAAAGTATTCTACCCATTTCGGGGCTTCAAAACTGCGATGGGAAACTAAACGATGGAACCCCAAGGTTATCCCAATACAGGCGGTGAACCAATACAAGAATAAAAAGATTCCCACTGCACCCCAGCTAAAGTTACTGGGTAAAAAGGCAAATAAGGCTATTAAATGAATAGTAGCCATGTATATAATAATATTCCAATCAAGAGGGAATTTTTTTGAAGTTGCAACTGTCATTTTTATGTTAAAACTCGACTATTTTTTATCTGTTTGTATTCATTAATTGTCAAAGATGAAGAAAAGCTTAAAATTTTAATTTTAAACTACTATCAAAAATCTTTCGACAACCACGAAAGTGAATCTAAACTGGTATGAAAATCACCATGTTTAATTATTTTGCAATGTTATATCGAAGCCAATAATATAAAATTATAGATCATCGATTATGGTTAATTAATTATAATTTACAATGAAATATTTGTATAATTCCTTAATTTTTATTGTTTAGATCTAGCACAGTCTAAGTTTAAAATCAACGGTCAAAAAATTTTTTAAAATATCTTTCTCAAATGAATCAAACTTTTATCGCTCCTTTTCAAGGTCAAATCAAGAAACTAATAGATTACTGCAACCTTAATTCTACGGAAATTATAGAATGGTCACAGGCTGGACAATGGCAAAATAAATTTAAAATGGCGCTCACGG
>PXEJ01000397.1 GCA_003566215.1 Cyanobacteria bacterium T3Sed10_376R1m
AGATATAGCTCAACAAACTTTAAAGGTAGTAGATAGAGGTTTTCGTTCTTTCTTTAATCTAATCAAAAAAGCCCAAACAGGAAACTACCAATTCAATCAAATCTCTTTGCCACGGTATCTCAAAAAAGATGGTTACTTTGCCTTAATTATCCCTCGGATAACGGTCAAGGACAACTTTTTTAAAGTACCCATGTCGAGAGAGTTTAAACTGAAACATGGTGAGGTAAAAATACCTTTCCCACAACGACTAAACCCTGAAAAGCTCAAAGAAGTTAGAATACAGCCCAAGTATAATTGTCAGTTTTTTGAGGTGGAGTTTATCACGGAGGAAGAGCCACAAACTGTTGAGTTTAAGTCAGATAACGCTTTATCCGTGGATTTAGGTTTAAATAACCTAGCTACTTGCGTGAGTACCAATGGGGCATCGTTTATTATCGATGGTCGCAGATTAAAAAGTTCCAACCAGTGGTATAACAAAGTAAATAGTAAGTTGCAATTCATTAAAGATAAGCAAGGTTTAAAGACTATTACCAAAAGACAGGGAAGACTATTACTCAAAAGGAATAACCAAGTTCGAGATTATCTGAGCAAGAGCGCAAGATACATTGTTGAAACCTGTCTTCGGCTAGATATAGGCACTCTAATTGTTGGAGTTAACAAAGGCTGGAAACAGAATGCTCCCATAGGTAAAAGGAATAACCAAAATTTTATACAAATTCCCCACTATTCCCTTAGAGAAAAGCTAAAGGCTTTGTGTGAAACTTATGGAATCCAATACTTAGAACAAGAGGAATCCTATACTAGCAAAGCTAGTGCTTTGGATAATGATGACATCCCGAACTATTCTCCTGACAACACCGTTAAACATACGTTTAGTGGTAAACGAGTAAAGCGTGGATTGTACCAATCAAAAGATGGTGCAATGATAAACGCTGACTGTAATGGGGCATGGAATATTGGTAGAAAAAGTAAGCATGAGGGCTTTGCCCAAGTGTGTAGTGGACTCTTGACAAGTCCGTTAAGAATAACTAATTTAGACGTTAGTCTGGCTTAATTTCTTAATAATCCTCGTGGCTTTAGCCCGATGGAGTGTCAACGTTCATTAACATAAGGTTATTATCAATAACACCAATGGCTACTAATCAAAATTCAGACAACCAACCATTAAACAACAATAACCAAGAAATTGTTAGCACCTTAGAAGAAACTATCAAAAGTTTACAATTATTTGTCGAACAAATTAATCGAGGAGAAAATCAATATTTACCTGATAATCAACTAATTAGTAATTTTTTAACCTCTAGTAATCAATTAGTGAATAGTGGGGCAGTGGCTAATGATGATGTTCTAAAATTTAATCAGGATAAAACTCAAACAGATAGTTGGTTGGATGATGAAGATAGTTATTCTCCTAATAAAAAAATAACAACAAAAAAAACTAAGAAATTATTTCAACTTAATACTAAAACCATAGTAATTATCTTACTTATTTTTATAACTATAATCGGCATATTTTGGTTAATTTTAAAACCTGATTTAAGTCGGACTGAAAATCAAAATACTGAATCAAAAATAGTTGTTGATAAACCAAGAAGTGAGCAAAATATTGTAGATGATGATAACTTTCAAGCCAAAGAAAATATTACCATACCAACGGATAAGATAGAACCAAATATAATTACCAAAGAAACTGATACAATTACAAAAAATGAAGGACTTAAGGATCAGTTAAAATCCAGCAATATTGAAATAAATAAGAATAATAACTCTGAGGAAGAATCAACATTTAAAAATAATGATGATGGGGTAAAAAAAGAGAATAGTAATCAGATTTTTCTTACTCCTTTTACCATTGAGAAAACATTAATAGAAAATATTGAAAAAGAAATTAATCAAATTACTCAAAAATATGGAGAAAAGTTAATTCTTAATATTAAAGCTAATTTTAGTAAAAATTATTTACAAGTAACCCTTAGTCAGGATTGGTATAATATTACCAATAATCAACAAGATAATCTTGTAGAAGACATCTTTAAGGAAGGGAAAAAATTAGACTTTGATAAATTTAATTTTCAAGATACTAATGGCATTTTGTTGGCTCGAAATGCTTTTATAGGAGATAAAATTATTATTACGGCACGATAGTTTTTTATTCTTAATATTTAAGACTATCAAACTTTTCTAGTTTATTAGTATTATTCTATCAAATTTAACTTTGTTGCACTATAATTGTTCCATGAACGATAGCAGATAAACTTCAATGGATACAGATAAATTAAGTAAACTAGAAGAGCGACTATATAACGAAACTCCGTTTATTGGCGATCGCATTAGACAACAAGCAGTTAAAGAATTATCAGCACTAAAAACCCCTCAATCCATTGAAATATTAGCAAAAGCCTTAATTTTTAGTCAAGATAAAAATGTTAAAAACGGAGTATTAGCCATCCTTCGGCAAATAAAACTCCAAGACAAATCCTTGATTAATACTGTTTGTCAAATGTGGGCAGAAAACAGAGAAGCGGAATTAACTACCCTTTTAAAACTAAAAGG
>PXEJ01000193.1 GCA_003566215.1 Cyanobacteria bacterium T3Sed10_376R1m
TAATACTCTGTGGCGTGATAGAAAAGATTATCATGGCAGACATACAGAAAATTTTGATAAAAAAGTTTGGAAAACAAAATTAGTTAAAGATACCTTAATCAAGTTAAGTCAAAATATGACTATTTTTTCTGTTTTTAAATATATTCCCTTTTGGTGTTTGGATCGTTTATTAGGTTTAGCGATTCAAGCTAATTGTTTTACTAAAAATGGAGATGTTATCGGTCATATATTACCTTTTTCTGAACAAATGAGAATCGAAGATAATCCCCCTGAATATCGAGGTAAAGCTAGATATTATGTTTTATCTGAGTTGATTTTATTAAAGAGTTTTCCTCAATATCCTTATATTTGGAATTTAGTAATTTCTAACACTAGAAAATATGGATTTCTATTTACTAAAGAAAGTATTAAAGGTTTTTTCAACTGGGTTAAAATTTCATTTACTAAAGTTAAATTTAAAGATAATTAACTATTTTGCTTAATGTGGACTAATTATCATGCAACATTACATCAAGTTTTAAAAAATAAAAATATTTTACCTAAAAACGGCAAAATTTTGGTTGCCGTATCTGGAGGACAAGATTCTCTTTGTTTAGCTAGGTTAATCTTAGATTTACAATCAAAATGGGACTGGGAAGTTGCGATCGCCCATTGTCACCATAATTGGGCGTTAGATGAGGGTTTACCAGAACATATTGCTCAAATTGCCCACGATTGGCAGGTAAATTTTTATTTAGAAACAGCAACACAAAAAATACCTGAAAAGGAAGCATCTGCTAGAAAATGGCGTTATCAGGCTTTAAATAAAATTGCCCTTAATTACGGTTTTAATTATTTAGTCACTGGACATACTAAGAGCGATCGCACGGAAACTTTTTTATATAATCTGATTAGGGGAGCAGGAAGTGATGGTTTAACATCCCTAAACTGGAGTAGAGAGTTAAGCCACAACCAAATTAAATTAGTGCGTCCATTACTTAACTTTAGTCGTCAAGACACCCTAAAATTTTGTGAACTATGTCAATTACCTATTTGGCTTGACCCTTACAATCAAAACAAGAAATTTAGTCGTAATCGTATTCGTCTTGATTTAATACCCTACCTCCAAGAAAAATTTAACCCCCAAGTAGAACATCATATCGCCCAAACCATCGAGATATTGAAAGCCGACAGGGAATATTTGAATCAACAAGCAGAGGAACTATATTTACAAGGAATTATAAACACAACCACCATTAACCGTCAAATATTGAAGGATAAACCCCTAAGCCTTCAACGAAGGGTTATCAAAAAGTTTTTAGGACAAAATTTAGCTAAAATGCCTAATTTCGAGCAAATAGAAGAAGTTGTCACTTTGATTAATGCACCAAATAAAAGTAAAAGTTCTAGTTTAGGGAAAAGTCAAAATAATCATTCATCATTTATACTCGCTCAAGTACAAGATGATCTATTAACACTCATTTAAAACTAATTTGAACTCCATGTAAGAAAGCGTTGACAATAAATATTGAGAACAAGATAAATTTATTTTTGAGGGAGACTTTTGGTTGAAGGATAAAATTTACTAATAGTCGATTCATTGATTCCCAAACCTCTACATTGAGATATACCCCCCATTCGCAATACAATAGCAGAATGTAAAAAAATTATATTAATTAATCTCTCTTATCCATGAGTGAACCTAAAAACTATAAAGATACCGTCAACTTGCCCCAAACTAGCTTTAACATGAGAGCTAATGCGGTACAAAAAGAGCCAGAATTACAAAAATTTTGGGCAGAAAATCAAGTATATGAAAACCTAGCCGAAAATAACCCCAAAGAATTATTTGTCCTCCATGATGGCCCTCCCTATGCCAACGGTGACTTACACATGGGTCATGCCTTAAACAAAGTTCTTAAAGATATTATCAATAAATATAAACTATTACAAGGGCATAAAGTTCGTTATGTGCCTGGTTGGGATTGCCACGGTTTACCCATCGAATTAAAAGTATTACAAAGTCTTGATATAGATACAAGAAACGAATTAACTCCCATCAAATTGCGATATAAAGCCCGTGATTTTGCCATCAAAACCCAGAAAAAACAAGCCGAAGGATTTAAACGTTATGGCATCTGGGGAGACTGGGAAAACCCTTATCTCACCCTCAAGCCCGAATATGAGGCCGCCCAAATGGAAGTATTTGGCAAAATGGCCCTCAATGGTTATATTTACCGTGGTTTAAAACCTGTCCATTGGAGTCCTAGTTCTCAAACTGCGCTCGCTGAGGCAGAATTGGAATATCCTCAAGGACACGTTTCTCGCAGTATCTATGCTAGTTTTAATATTACTAAACTCAGTGATAAAGCCTCTAGTTTAGAGCAATATATGCCTAATTTGGGTGTTGCTATCTGGACGACTACCCCTTGGACAATTCCTGGTAACTTGGCGGTAGCTGTTAATAGCAGGTTAGATTATGCTGTGGTGGAAGTAATTGCGGAAAATGATCCCCCCCAACCCCCCTTATTAAGGGGGGGGCAATTCCTCATCGTTGCTCAAGATTTAGTGGA
>PXEJ01000226.1 GCA_003566215.1 Cyanobacteria bacterium T3Sed10_376R1m
GAAAAAGAGCGGTCATAGGACGCTCTAGCTTAGAATCAGTTAATCTAGCTCAACTTTTCAATCAATATGGAGGGGGAGGACATTCTCGAGCAGCCTCATTTTCCACCCGTTGTCACAATCCCGAGGAAATATTAGCACAACTCAAACAACAAATTATTGAGGAAATACCCAAGCCCCTCAGGGCAAATGATTTAATGTCATCCCCTGTGCGCACCATCCGCCCCCATACCACCGTTGAAAAAGCTCAAAGGATTCTCCTACGCTATGGACATTCAGGGTTATTTGTGATGAACAAACATCAACAACTAGAAGGGGTAATCTCTCGCCGTGACATTGACATTGCCCTTCATCATGGCTTTTCCCATGCTCCTGTTAAAGGCTATATGAGCAAAAATTTACATACCATCTCCCCCACCACAGACTTATCTGCCATCGAAGCTTTAATGGTGTCCAATGATATAGGAAGACTACCCGTCTTAGACAAAGGAGAATTAGTGGGCATTGTCACCCGTACTGATATTTTACGAGAACTTCATCAAACGAGAATTAAGGAAAAACAAAACTTACCTAAAAATCCTACAGTTTCTTGTCTTTTGCCTTCTTTTCAAGAAAGATTACACACCCCTATCTGGGAATTGTTGCAACAAACCGCCCACTATGCACAAAAACAAGGATGGCATCTCTATTTGGTGGGAGGGGGAGTGCGAGATTTACTCTTAACCCGTGAGGAGGAAACCCTAAAACTAGAAGATATTGATTTGGTAGTAGATGGTTTTCACAATAATACCACCACTGAAGCGGGGGTTGCCCTTGCTCAATTTATCCAAGAAACTTACCCCCAAGCCTGTTTAAATATTCACGGTGAGTTTCAAACTGCCGCCCTATCTTGGCATGATGATGAGAATTTTGGTTCTTTATTAGTAGATATTGCCACTGCACGTACGGAATTTTATCCCTATCCGGCGGCTAACCCTGAGGTGGAGGCAAGTTCAATTCGTCAAGATTTGTATCGGCGAGATTTTACTATCAATGCCCTTGCGGTGCGTTTGACTAATCCTCAAGCTGGGGAGTTGTTAGATTTTTTTGGTGGGGTTAAAGATGTGCGATCGCAGATTATCCGTGTATTACATCCCAATAGTTTCATTGAAGATCCTACCAGAATATTTCGAGGAGTACGCTTTGCCGTACGCTTAAACTTTGAAATAGAAACTCAAACCCTAGAATATATTAACTATGCCATTAACAGTGGCATTTTTGAAAAAGTATCCCTCGAAAAAAACTCTATTCCAGCACTGACTACCCGTTTAAAAACTGAATTAAGTTACATTCTTCGAGCTCAATACTGGAAACAAGCCCTCAAACTTTTAAATCAAGTAAATGCCTTAACCTGTCTCCATCCTCACTGTGAAATTACCCCTAAATTATGGTGGCAAATTCGTTGTTTAGATAGATGGTTAAAATATTATAATTTAGAACAAAAAAAATACAAAGTATCTTCCTGGTTACTGCGTCTTGAAATAATTTTAGCTCACTTAAGTCATCAAGAAAGGGTCAAAGTTGCTCAAAATTTAGAGTTACCAAAAGATAGTATTAACAGACTTACTGACCTTCAAAATGATGAAAATAAGATTAAAAACAATTTAAAAACTTGTCAATCTCTAAGTCAAAAAATAAACTTTTTAAAAGAGTATCATGATATTAGTTTAATACTAATAGCAGTAAGAAATTCAAAAGAAATTAGATCAATAATCTGGCAGTATTTATTACATTGGAGTAAAATTAAGCCCATTCTCAATGGCAATGATTTGAAAAAATTAGGTTATAAACCTAGCCCTAAATATCAGGTTATCTTAACAAGAGTACAGGCTTTATTCTTGGATGGCAAAATCAACAATCAAATTGAAGCAATAAATTTTGTCAAAGAAAATTACCCTCTGTAGGAAAAGACTCTATTAATACTTTTAACCGAATATATAAGCTAAACTACTAGAAATGAATACACCAAACAGTGTGAAACTCTTTTCATCTAACCTTTATCAATTAACAAATGATTCGTATTCGTGGCGCTAGGCAACACAACCTTAAAAATATTGATTTAGACTTACCCCGTAATCAATTAATCGTCTTTACAGGGGTATCAGGTAGCGGAAAATCCTCCCTTGCCTTTGACACTATTTTTGCAGAAGGGCAACGGCGTTATGTAGAATCCCTTAGTGCCTATGCCAGACAATTTTTAGGACAACTTGATAAACCCGATGTCGATAGCATTGAAGGGCTATCCCCTGCCATTTCTATCGATCAAAAATCCACTTCCCATAATCCTCGCTCAACGGTAGGCACGGTTACAGAAATTTACGATTATCTTCGGTTACTATATGGTAGGGCAGGAGAACCTCATTGTCCTATTTGTGGTCAATCCATCGCACCGCAAACCATCGATGAAATGTGCGATCGCATTTTAGCCTTACCTGAGAAAACCAAACTACATTTACTGGCCCCTGTGGTGCGAGGAAAAAAGGGTAATCACCATCAACTACTATCTAGTTTAA
>PXEJ01000198.1 GCA_003566215.1 Cyanobacteria bacterium T3Sed10_376R1m
ACAATATAGAGCGTTTGGGTGTACGGGCAGAAAGTCAATTTCAGATTAAGGCAACTGGTAAGGCATTTCGTATTTTGTCGGATGGTTTGTATTCTGATAAGATTCGTGCTATTATTCGGGAATTAAGTTGCAATGCTTATGATGCTCATGTTTTACATGGTAATGCGGATGTTCCTTTTGAGATTCAATTGCCTAATAAGTTAGATCCTACTTTTCGGATTCGGGATTTTGCAATGGGTTTGAGCAATCGTGATATAAAGAGTCTCTATACAACCTATTTTGAAAGTACAAAAACAGAGTCAAACGATTTTACGGGTTGTTTGGGATTAGGTAGCAAATCGCCTTTTTCTTATGTAGAGTCTTTTATGGTAACTTCTTATTATAGAGGATTTAAAAGGGTTTATAGTGCTTTTTTGAATGAAGATGATACTCCTACGATTGCTTTGTTATGGAGAGGGAAGACAGATGAGCCAAGTGGATTAGAAGTTTCTTTTTCTGTTAATCATTATGATTTTTATGATTTTGAAAGTAAAGCCGAACAAGTATTATCTGTTTTCCCTGTCACTCCTAAAATACTTGGTTCGGATATTGAGATTACAAATATTCATAAAGATGGTTATAAGATGCAAGGGGATGGATGGGGCTTGCGTATGGACAATGGTTCTGCAAGGGCTATTATGGGCAATGTAGCTTATCCTTTGAGTGATTTTGCAGGGGTTTGTGATAGTTTGGAGCCTTCTCATAAGTCTTTGCTTGGTAGTGTTCCAATTGACATTTATTTTGATATGGGTACATTGGAAATGGCTGCAAGTAGGGAATATTTATCTTATAAGAAAAGTCGGAATCATATTATTGTTTCTCGTTTGGATAATATCATTGAAGAAATTCGCAATAAGGTTTTTGAAGATGTAAAGAATTGTCCTAACTTATGGGAAGCTAGGATTATGATTCATGATTTGATTAAGGGGGGTTATAATCAGCTTCGTTCTATTTTAGAGGGTCATACTTTTGAATGGGGTGGGGAAAAGGTAGTGGGCAGCAATTATATTGAGATTGCAGGGGATTCGGTTGTTCGTTATAAGGTAAAAGATTATTATAATCGTAGAAGTGGTTATTATGATAAAAAGGTTACTAAATATGTAACGAGTGTAATTGAAGCGTCTCATGATGCGGTTATATTTTGGAATGACATTCAATCTGGATGGAATAAGCGTTGTCGTCAATTTGCTTTGGAGAATGAAGATTTAACTGTTTATTTGTTGAAGGTTAGTAGTTCGGATTTGGAAGATGCCAAGGATATTTTAGGTGGAGTGGAAATTCGCCCTGTTAGTTCTATTAAGTTGAACAAGAATGTCAGCATAAGTAATGGTACTAATCCTTTGAATACAACTAAGGTAATGAAGTATAAGGATTCTTGTAGTAGGGTTGCATCTAATTATTGGGAAAAGGCAGATATTGATATTTCTATTGCGGGTATATATGTTATCATTGATCGTTATAAGATTGATGGAGAATTTGCGAATCGTTATATAGAGCGTTTTAGAAGTCGTTTGGTAGATATTCAAGAGGATGCTGATTTTGATATTATTGGTGTTCGTTGGAAAGATAGAGAAAAGTTAGTTAAGAATGGTTGGGTAACTTTATCTAGTTATGTCAAGAGTAAAGCTGAATCGTATTTCGAAAAGAATAAGTTGGCAGATTGTATTAATGCTAATCGGGCTATGGATGAGATTTCTCGTTATCATAGTTCTACGATTAGGATCATTAACAATTTTAATATTGATACTGATTTGTTTAAGGGTTTTGTTGATTTGTATAATGAGATGAAAGATTTATCGGAGCGTCATTCTAACATTAATAATTTAAATTATATTGCTAGATCGCTAGGTATTGAAATTGAAAATTCAACAAAAGATTATTATAAGGAATTATCTGACAAGATTCATTTTATTCATACTTGTTATCCTTTGTTGTCTGTAATAGAGAGTTATCGTTTAAAGGATAATTTTGATGCTGTACGGGATTATATTATGGGAATTGATTTAATGGAGGAGGGGGAAGAATTAGAGAAAAAAGTGGCTTGACATATTAATATATTGTGGTATACTTAGGCGTGTTTGAATGGGATAGAGTTAATAGTTAAATGAAAGGGAATGGTTATGAGTACAGTTGGTTATTTAATGGCGAATGATGGATCGATGACGGTTATTGTAGATGGAAGTCAACATAATGTTTCAAGGGATCATGTTAATTATGATAAAATTGTTTCTGCCTTAAAGAGTAAGAATTACAATTTGATTCATAATTTGTTGGATATTCCTGCTACCATTAAAGCGGTTTCATATGGTAAAGTTACGGTTATCAATGGATCTGTTTATTATAATGGCAAAGGAGTTATTAATGCTTTGACGTATAATGGCAAAGAAGTTATTAATGCTTTGACGGATCGTATTGTACGTTTTGTTCAAGAGGGTTTGCCGTTTGAGCCGATGGTTAGTTTCTTGGAAAATCTTTTGAGTAATCCAAGTAGAACTGCTGTACAAGAGT
>PXEJ01000307.1 GCA_003566215.1 Cyanobacteria bacterium T3Sed10_376R1m
ATAGTAGGAACACAGTTAACATTATTATGTATCTTAGAATACATTTTGCTAAGTGCATATATACCAAAAAAAACTAGAGTCTCTCTTTCTCTGTAAAAGAGTTAAACTCTCACTCCTGTTAGATGGGGGTAGAAAAGACGGCTATTAATTGTTTTTATTTGGCTATAATGGTTGGAATAGATAAAATTAATAATTTAAAGGGAGATTATAAAAAATGACTGCAGAAAGTATGCTATTTAATGGAGCAATTCTTTGTTTTAGTGTTGTTTTAATTGGTTTAGTTTGGGGATTTTTACTTTTAAAACTTACTGGGGAATCTGAGTAGGGAAACAATTATCGGTTTTAGGTGTTAGGTTTTGGAGTTTTTGATCAAATTTAAAGATAAAGCTAAATGAAAATTGCTATTACTGGTGCAACGGGATTTGTGGGCAAGAAATTAGTCCAAAAACTAGGAGTAGATAATCAAATTATTGTTTTAACCCGTAACCTTGATAAGGCAAAATCAACTTTTCCGACAACTTTGCAATCTAACTTAGAGTTTGTCCAATATACTCCTAAAGCTTTGGGAGACTGGCAAAATAAACTTGATGGTTGTGATGGAGTGGTTAATTTAGCTGGGGCACCTATCGCCCAAAGATGGACTCCTAGTTATAAAAAAGAAATTCTCGACAGTAGAGAGTTAGGTACTCAAATTATTGTTACGGCTATTAAAAATTGTAATCATAGACCAAAATTTTTGATTAATGCTTCGGCAATTGGTTTCTATGGCACTAGTGAAACTGCTACCTATACCGAAATTAGTCCTCCGGGGGATGATTTTCTTGGTCAGGTTTGTCAAAAATGGGAAAAGGAAGCCCATAAGGTACAAGAAGCTGGGGTAAGGTTAGTTATTTTTCGTCTTGGTATTGTCTTGGGTGATGGTGGTGCTTTGGCTAAAATGATTCCATCTTTTAAAGTTTTTGCTGGGGGCCCTATTGGTGAAGGTAATCAGTGGTTTTCTTGGATTCATATTGATGATTTGGTTAATCTGATGGTAAGTGCGATCGCAGATAGTAACATTCAAGGAACTTTTAATGCTACAGCACCTTATCCTATTAAGATGAGTGAATTATGCGATAAACTGGGGGATGTGATGAATCGCCCTTCTTGGTTGCCCGTACCCAGTTTTGCTTTAGAATTGTTATTAGGAGATGGGGCAAAGGTAGTGTTAGAAGGGCAAAAAGTTTTACCAGAAAAAACCATTAAGGAGATAAAGTATAATTTTCAATATTCTGATGTTAAATCTGCCTTGCAAGAAATTGTTGATTAGATTTCACTCAAAGGTTTTTTAAAATTAAAGGACATCGCTAACACGACGAACATTTAAAACATCGCTGATATTTTTAATTTTTTGGGTGACACTATCAAATTGGGCAGAATCTTTCACATCAAGGGTAAGAAAAATTAATGCAGGTTGTCCAAAATCAGTTTTCACTGAAGCATTGCTGACGTTAACATGGTAATCACTCAATCGACCTAAAATATCACGCATAACACCTACCCTATCAATGGTTTCTACTACTACATCCACTGGGTAAGTAACTGCACGACTAGAAGATTTTGAGGTACTATTCCATTTTACAGGGATAAAGCGATCGCCCTTCACATTAGCTAAATTAGGGCAATCTTGATGATGAATAGAAATACCCCGTTGATGGGTAACAACCCCGATAATATTTTCCCCGGGTAAGGGACGACAACAACCAGCAATGTGATATTGTAAACCTTCAACCCCAGCAATAGGATATTTATTGCCATCTATTTCCTTATAGCTTTTGGTGGTGGTAGGAGTATTAGCTAATAAACTTTCCTCCTCAAGGGTAGTCGGTTTATTATCAGGCTGTTGGTGTTTATTCTCATCCCGCAGACGGTTGATAACTTGAGTAGAAGTAATTTCTCCGTAACCTAAAGCCACCAATAAATCATCAACCTTATGAAAATTGCACTTTTGTGCGACCTTAAACATGGTATCGGATTTAAGCAAAGAATCTAAGCCATTTTTACCCAACTCCTTCTCTAACAACTCCCTACCCCTAGCAATGTTTTCATCACGATGGGATAACTTATACCATTGACGAATACGGTTACGGGCGCTCGGAGTTTTCACGAAATTAAGCCAATCAAGACTAGGATGGGCATTATTCGCCGTAATAATTTCTACAATATCCCCATTTTGCAACACATGATCCATGGGCAACCATCGCCCATTAACTTTCACCCCCTTCATGTGATTTCCCACCTCCGTGTGAATACGATAAGCAAAATCGACTGCCGTAGCCCCACGAATCAGAGAAATTAATGTCCCTTGAGGGGTAAAAACATAAACATCATCATCAAACAAATTTTCCTTGAGGTTATCAACATATTCCTCCGCATCCTTTAAATCTTTTTGCCAATCCAATAACTGCCTTAACCAAGTAAATTTTTGCTCATCATTGGATAAACTAATATTTTTAGAATTTCCCGACTCCTTATATTTCCAATGGGCGGCAATACCATATTCAG
>PXEJ01000152.1 GCA_003566215.1 Cyanobacteria bacterium T3Sed10_376R1m
CCATGAATAATAATTTAAAATTGCAACCAGCAAATTTATCATTAAATGTACCCGATGAATGGCTAGAAAAATTAGATACTATTGCCGCTGAAAAAAATCAAAATATAGAACAATTAGTATTAGATATTGTTGGTAATTATTTATCCCAAGATACTGATGTTTTACATTTAGGAGAACTTTCTCAACAGCATCAAGAATTATCTCAAAGGTTAGAACAATTAGAAAAAAAAGATTACCAAATTGAAAGACTTACTACCAGACTAGATATTTTAGAGAAATTAATTTCTGTATTACAAACCCAAGGAATAAAAACTAAAAAATATGCTCGTGATTCTTTTGATGATGAAGATTTTGAGGATGAACCCGACGAAGTATTGACAGATTTTTTGCTTTAGTTTTATGATTATTTATACTCAACAATAATTTGCACACTTGTCAACTTAATTTATTTTAAATAATTCCAAGTTATGTTGCGAAAAGTTCAACCTTTTTTCTTTCTTTTACCAGCGTTAGTTATCTTAACCTTAATTGTTTTTTATCCAGCAATTCAGGCATTTAGCTTGAGTTTTTCTAGCTATGGATACGACTTAACGGCTTCCCCTGAATGGGTAGGGTTGGAAAATTTCCAAAGACTCATTAATGATGATTTATTTAAACAAACTCTAGTTAATAGTTTATTGTACATAGTGGGAGTTGTCCCTGCTTTAGTTATACTACCTCTTTTCCTTGCGATCGCAGTTAATCAAAAATTAAAAGGTATCAATTGGTTTCGCACCGCCTACTATACCCCAGTGGTTATCTCTATGGTGGTAGCGGGAATTGCATGGAAAGCATTATATTGGTCAAATGGTATCTTTAATCAAGTCTGGTTAGGACTAGGATTTAGTGAAGGGTTGCCCTGGTTAACTAGCGAAAATTGGGCGATTTGGAGTGTGATGGTTGTCACTATTTGGAAAGGCTTGGGTTACTATATGGTGATTTATTTAGCTGGTTTGCAGGGTATCTCTTCTGAATTATACGAGGCAGGTGCGATCGATGGTTCAGATGGTTGGCAAAAACATATTGACATTACCATTCCTCTGATGAAACCTTACATTTTTTTAGTAGCCGTAATATCAGCTTTAAGTGCCACCAAAGTTTTTGAAGAAGTGTATTTATTAACCCAAGGCGGCCCTCGTAACAGTTCCAAAACTGTGGTTTACTATATATATGAAAAAGCCTTTCAAGATTTAGATATTAATTATGCTTGTGCCATGGGTTTAGTCTTATTTGTAGTTATTTTAGTACTTTCCATTGCTAACTTATTAATATCTCGTTACCGTTAAATTTGTTTAGTCCATAAACCTTTTTAACATTCTATTACTATTCCCACAAACGTCGCCCACCACTGCCATTGAAACGACTATGACTATCCCTTAACAAATCTGGAATATTCAACTTTTCAGGACATCTTGGTAAACATTCCCCACAATCAGTACATTTATCTGCTTTTTTGCCCCAAAACCAATGTCCTGCATTCTCAAACATCTGATAACGATAACTAGCATATTCTGTCATATCCAATCCCACTCCCAAATTTCTTAAGCGCAAAACTTCAGGAATATTAATATTTTCAGGACAGGGTAAACATTGATAACATTGAGAACAACTATCCGTTTGCAATGTCTCTTTTGCATTAACTTCAATCTTTTTAAAAATTTCTTTTTCCTCTAAAGTTAAAGAAAAATCTTTATTAGCCACTTTTAAAGGTTGTATTAATTCTTCTGGATTAGCCGCACCAACACTGAGGGTAGTTATAAAAGGATTATCAAGCAAAAATCGATAGTTTAACTCTAATGGAGTGAAAGGTTGAGACAAATTTGTTAATTTAATTGGTGGTTGATATAGTTTGCCTCCCTTATCCCCCGGAGAGATAATAAAAACGCCTAAATCTTTTTTTTCCGCCAGTTGAATAATAGAATAGTTGCGCTGAAAAAAATAATAATAATGAAGATTAATAAAATCAAACAACTCTGTATTAACTGCTTTTTCAATTAACTCTAAACTACCGTGGGTAGAAAAACCTAAATGTCTGATTATTCCTTTTTCTTTAGCTTCTAATAAAATAGCAATGTAACTATCTTTTGTCTGTAACTGTTGTAAATGTTCCTCTGTATTAACACCATGAATTGCTAAACAATCGATATAGTCAACTTGCAAATGAGCTAAAGATTGAAATAGTTTTGCCCTCATTATCTCTTGGTTGATAGAGGGAACTATTTTAGTAGTAAGAATAATATTTTTTCTATTAACAGATAATTCAGATAATATGTGGTTATACGATATGATTGGGTACTTAGCTTCTTTTAACTCTGGCATATTGTGCTACAAAAGTTGATTTTCTTTGATTCTTCATCTAATCATAATATCTAAAAATAGATCCCCCCTTAATCAACTCGATACATTAAATACAAAATCAGAGTCCATGACCTTGATATGCTTAAAATAGTAAATTATAGAAAAAAATAAGCATAAATACTATGACTTGGTTAGAAGCATA
>PXEJ01000053.1 GCA_003566215.1 Cyanobacteria bacterium T3Sed10_376R1m
CGATCGCACTTTTTCCTAGTCCTACAAATTGTTCTGTAGCTGTTCCTGCCATGGCAATAGCTAAGTCGGCATAGTGTAAACAATCGTTATAGGCATTTTGACTAATCAATAATTTACTCTGTTTTGTTTTAAATACAACTATTTTTTCATCTTCAATCATTGTGTTATGTTTTGTCTTGGAGGTAAATATCCACGGAGAGGGAATTTTTTTGATAAATTCCTTGATGGGAAGGGAAGGTGCGATCGCACTTATAAATATAAATTTATAATTTGATGTCTGCAATAAATAACCAACCGCCGACAAAATTAATTGCCAATTATTGAGGGCTTCGGGCATTCTCGATCCGGGCAGTAGTAAAATTTTGAGATAATCCCCATGGCAATCTTGGTTATTCTTTAGGGTGTGGTTAGGGATACCATCCATCATAGGATTACCCAGATCAAAAGCCTTTACTTTATAACTTTTCAGACTTTCAGTGGTGATATTATCACGGGGAAAAACTGCCTTACAACGACTATTTTTCATTAACCACCGTTCCCAAGGATAATAAAAAGACCCTAATAGCCTATCTACAATATTAGTATGGGGTAGCCATTGTGTTTCATTTTTTAAATAATATTCTGATTTTGCCGTACCAATAAAAGTATAATCACCACCGCTTAACCAAGCAAATAAAAGAGGAAGAATATCTCCTACCGCTAATATTTTACCATTATTTTTCCCCCATTGTTTAACCACTTGATATTGTTGAAGAGTTAGGGAAATTAAACCTTCTTGAATATCTCCCCATAGTTGTTTTTTATCCATATAAACAAATCCCCCCGAAGGCATTTTTTTTACTGGAGATATAATAGAAATATTAGCTTCATCATAGGCAAAGCCTTCCCCAACCATTGGCAGGGCTTTTACCTCTATTTTAGGCTCAATTAATTTTAATTCTTTGATGATTTTTACCGCAATAGTATCTTCCCCATGACCATTACTTATAACTAATAATTTCATTACATTGTGTATTTTTAAAATAGCAATTTTGATTAATAATTCAAAAACTTATTAATAATATTTAAATAAGTAGGAGCATCTTCTAACATGGGGAAATGACCTGTCTCTGGTATGGAGACATACTGTATATTTTCTGGGTTTAAAACCGAGGCTGCTTTGCCCATGGTAGCAGGAATTATCTGATCTTTTTCTCCTGAAATTAGTAGAGTTGGTACTTTAATCTTAGTATATTCTTGGGGCATGATTTCCACTGCTTGTTTACTAACAGAAGTATAAATAGTGTTGAGGGCGGCGTTATAATCGGCTAATAAAAAATCTTCTAAAAAAGCGATACTCATTTCTTTTTCAATGGGTTTATTTAAAAATCTTGCCATGAATAATTGTTCCGCCATGGGGATTTTTAAAAACCAGTTGTAGCGAAATTTGACCACATAACCTCCTACTTGGTGAAAAGCGGAAAAAGTTAAAGGATTATACGAGAAAATACCGTTACAAGTTAAAATGGCTTTTTCAATTTTTTCTGGAGCAATATTTAAGAATACTGTGGCAATAGATGCTCCTAATGAATGAGAGTTTAAGTAGATTTTTTCTAAATTAAAGGCTTCTAATAATAATAATAAATCTTCGGCATAGTCTTCTAACTCGTAGCCCAGTAATTTGCCATTTTCTGGGGTGGGGGATGATTGTCCAAATCCTCGCATATCATATAACAAACAGTCAAAATTAGGTGCGATCGCCCTTGCCGTAGTACGCCAGTATTTACATGAACCACCCCAACCATGAATAAATACCATTACAGGTTTTGGTTGGATGTTGTTTTCTTTATGTCTAATCCATTCATAGTAATGGTTTACACCTCTAATATTAACTTTTCCTTCTTGTATATGAATCATTATAGAATTACTTTATTTTATAAAATCTTTTTTAGTTTAGAGAATAAATTTTAATTTATTTTCTCATAAATACTGTAGAAAAGACAAATTAATCTGATATTATACACTGTTAGCTTTATTTAATAAAATTATAATATCAATAGCTAATGACCAGTCAAGAAATCGAGATTAATTTATTATTACAACCTTTTCAAAAATTTGGTATTAATTTAGGTTTAGCCAGAATAGAAAAATTATTAAAAGACTTAGGAAATCCTCACAAAAAAGTTCCGATAATTCATGTAGCTGGTACAAATGGAAAGGGTTCTGTTTGTGCTTATTTATCGTCAGTTTTAACAGAAGCTGGTTATAAAACAGGGCGTTTTATTTCTCCTCACTTAATTAGTTGGACTGAAAGAATTTATCTTAATGAACAGGCAATTAATTATGATGATCTGATTGAAATTTTACAATATATTCAAACAAAAATTGATCCCCATAGTGAAAGTCCTACCCAATTTGAGGTTATTACGGCCGCAGCGTGGCTTTATTTTGCTCAATCTGAAGTTGATGTGGCTATCATGGAAGTAGGTTTGGGGGGAAGGTTAGACGCAACGAATGTGTGCGATCGCCCTTTAGCTAGTATAATTACTTCTATAAGTA
>PXEJ01000043.1 GCA_003566215.1 Cyanobacteria bacterium T3Sed10_376R1m
TCTAAAAGTTTAACTTGGCCAAAAAATAAACCAATCCAGAAAATTGTTTTTCCTAAGGTAGTTACTACCTCTGATGAGCGTTTTCCTAGTTTATGGGTAATGTTGGATAGAAAAGATATATTAAACCGCATTACCAGTATTCGTTATAACCAATTTTTGTATCTTAGTTCCCCTCATCCCATGATTTTATGGATTACGGTAATTTATAATCCTACCTATGGTGCTAGGTGGTTACCTTGTTATCTTGATTTAAAATCAGAAAATGCTCGACAGGTGACTAAATCTTTGGCGGATTTAGGTAGTTATAAAATTTTATTTTTTGCCCTCGAGGAGCCTACTAGATGTGAACATAGTATGATTTCAACTATTGCTTCTAATCAATGTCGGATTATGTTTGATTGGCTAGAAGGAAGTGAGGATTTACCTAATAATAATGAGTCTAAAATTAGCAAGAAGAGGTTGCGAGATGAATTTGAAAAGTTGAAGCCTAAAATTCTCGGTAAGTTAAAAAATAGCTATAAGTAGGCATAAGGATTGGCGCTAAGGAGATTTTATGAAGTTTAAGCGTATTGCTAATAGGACTTTAAATTTGTTCCGAGTGGATGAAGAACAAATCGCTGAAATTTTGGAGTCTGTGCGATCGCAACTTCCTACCACCGAAGCATTACTAATTGGGAAACCTCAAGCGGGTAAGAGTTCTATTGTTAGAGGTTTAACTGGGGTAGGAAAGGAAATTATTGGTCAAGGTTTTCGCCCCCATACTCAATATACTGAGCGTTATGCTTATCCTTCGGAGGATTTACCATTATTGATTTTTACTGATACAGTGGGTTTGGGGGATATTTCTCAAAATACCACCGAGATTATCGAGGAATTGACCAGAGAGTTAGATAAAGAAACAAATAAAGCAAGAATTATTATTCTAACCATCAAAATTAATGATTTTGCCACGGATAGTTTAAAGGAAATTATAGTTAATTTAAGAAAAAAATATCCTTATATACCTTGTTTATTGGTAGTCACTTCTACCCATGAGTTATACCCTATTCAAATAACTGATCATCCCCCATATCCCCCAGAACTATCAGAAATCAAAAGAGCTTTTGAGGAAATAAAAACTACTTTTCAAGAATTAATAGATGATGCTATTTTAATTGATTTTACCTTAGAAGAAGATGGTTATAATCCCCTTTTTTATGGACTAGAAAATATGCGCGATACCTTAGCTAGTTTGTTGCCTGAAGCCGAGTCTCGCACCATTCACCAATTGTTAGATGAAAAGGTAGGTTCAGAGCTAGGTAGTGTTTATCGTGATGTGGCAAGACGTTATATTTTGGCCTTTACGGTGATGGCCGCTACGGTGGCTGCGGTTCCTTTACCTTTTGCTACCATGCCTGTTTTAACTGCCTTAGAAGTATCTATGGTGGGACTGTTAGGGCAACTTTATGGACAAAAATTAACTGCATCTCAGGCGGGGGGCATAGTAAGTGCGATCGCAGGGGGATTTTTAGCAAAGGCCATTGGTAGGGAATTAATTAAATTCATCCCCGGTTTAGGTAGTGTAATTGCGGCATCTTGGGCCGCCGCTTATACGTGGAGTTTGGGAGAAGGGGCTTGTGCTTATTTTGGGGATTTAGTTGGAGGCAAAAAGCCTGATCCTGATAAAATCAAGAAAGTAATGGAAACTGCTTTTAAGTCCGCAAAAAAAAGGTTTAAGGAAAATGTTGAGCATGGTTAGGGTGCTTCCCCTTTGATTGTATTGGTCTTTTGAGCAGAAGTGGGGTTTTCCCTATAGATAACTTTGCTGTTAACATGAGAACTATGTTAAGTTTAGTTAAGAAGATGTTATTAAAATTGTTAATAATAAAATAAAAAAGTAATTCAAGACACAGATGGCGATCGCAATCTGGACAGAATATTAAAGAGGATTAGAAAAAAAGTATGAAAAAAACACCCTGGCGCACAATAATATTATGGGCAATCCCCTTTTTAGTAGTGGGATTTTTCCTATGGCAAGGTAGCTTCGCCACCAACAACATGAGCGATAATAGCAATACTGCTAGTACCCGCATGACCTACGGCAGATTTCTAGAATATTTAGATAAAGGTAGAGTAAACAGTGTTGACCTTTACGAAGACGGACGCACGGCCATTGTAGAAGCCATTGATCCAGAGTTACGCCAAGTACAACGATTAAGGGTTGACCTACCCGGAGCATCTCCCGAACTAATCACCAAACTAAGAGAGTCTGGCATTAATTTTGACACTCATCCCCTTCGTAATGAAGGTGCTGTATGGGGAATTTTGGGTAATTTAGTATTTCCCGTATTGTTAATTGCTTCCTTATTTTTCCTCTTCCGCCGTTCTAGCAATATGCCGGGCGGTCCTGGACAGGCAATGAACTTTGGTAAATCCAAAGCCCGTTTTCAAATGGATGCGAAAACTAATATTAAATTTGATGATGTGGCAGGTATCGACGAAGCCAAAGAAGAACTAGAAGAAGTAGTTACTTTCCTTAAACAACCTGAAAAATTCA
>PXEJ01000183.1 GCA_003566215.1 Cyanobacteria bacterium T3Sed10_376R1m
CATCTAAATCAGCGTATTCATACTCAACAATATCACCCTCATATATAGGATTGCCGTAACTGTCATCATATTCAGTATATTGTTCGATAACGACATCTTCAGTAATATTTTGATTTACAACTGCATTGTTGTAAATTTGTCCATCTGGTGTCAATCTAATATATTCACCGTCTAAATAACCCCATTTTTTATGCCATACTCTATATTTCATTAGTTAATTAACTCCTTGTAATTTAATAGCATCTTATTGATTAAAGTTGCCTTAAAAAAGGTGATGCTATTGACCCATTATTCTTTCTGGTAATTTCATCGCACAACTCATCAACTAATTTATTAAAAGCTAAGTCAATTCTATACTTTATAAACAAGGCTTTTTTATCGTCATCAAAGTTAGGATTATTTGTAATCTTTTCTAGTTGCTTGTTTAGCTTTTCATCATTATTCAATTGCTCAAATATAGCGTCAATCTGTTCGTCCGTTAGGTTGTTTATACTCATCTTAATTTTTCTCCATAAAAAATCCGAGTACAAATAAAATTGAAAACACGATGCTCCAACATTGCCAAAAAGTAAATGGTAGGATTATCGCAATGAATACACTTGGCACTAATGCTAAGATACTGGCAACTAATCCCACTCCAGTTAAATGTGCTAGAACTTCAAATAATTTGCTAATAATTGTTTTGGTCATTTTGTTTTCTCCTAATATTTGTTTGGAGTGGTTAAGCCCCATTACTAAGGTTAACTATTTTTTTTAGAGTTAATGGTGCATTGTGGAATCCATTTAGATTGTCCATTACGCAATCTACGCCAATGACCACGCCTTTCGTGAGTACATTTCTTTATACCTTGTAAGCTCGGATTAGGTACAGGATTAGATGACTGCTCAGGTTTTTGGTTTATTGGTCTTAACATTCTTGACGTTAACAATCCACCCTTTGATTCTTTATAACCTTTTCCTGCGCCGTTATATTTTACAGGTTCGTTTTCTGGTAAACTTTGAGGATATTTTGATAAGTAGTAAAATATTTTAAAAATTAAACTATCAAACGCAAAATTAATTACGTCAGAATGACTACCATCATCTATTATTTCAATGAAAGATTCTATAAGACTTTCATATACATCATATTTTTTAATTGATGTATTGTAGTAATAGAAACGAACCCAAATATCACAATTGTCGTAAATGCATGTAATAAATTTAATCTTGTATGTATTAGATTTAGGAAATAAAAATAATGCTGTATCGGTAAATAACTTATTATAATCAAGCGTAAAGTATCTACCATTTTCAGTACGTTCCCAATCTTCTGTCTTATCTATTTCTGCAAGTAATTCTGGTGTTATGCAATATACAGGATAATTATGAAGAAAAGGGCGTAAATCATATTCAATATTACGCCAATTCATGCGTTCATTATCAAGACCTTCTTCATCCAAATAATATTCATGCTCACAAAAATAGCTATCTTCAAGTCCATCGACAATTTCTTCTATTTTGATTGGAATATAACATTTATCATTATTTAATGATTCGACAGGATAGGTATAATCTTGTGAAAAAAATGATTTATATATTGGTTTTATCCATTCTATATAATCATCATAAGAATAATAATCTTTATTGCTGATATATGGGCTTTTGAAATATTCTTGCTCACTCATGATTTTGCTTTTATTGTTTTTATTGATGATGAAAGATGGGGCGGTCAAGCCCCATTACTAAAGTTAACTAATTACATCTAAAACGGACTCATACCATAACAATTGTTGATAAGTGGTATTGTCTCCAGTCTTGCCAGTGGATAAGGTATAAGAACAAAACTCTGAACCTTTATCGGTGGGGATATAAGTAGAATCTTTCCGAGACTTTTTATTTTCGTTTTTGATTTGTAATCCCGTGTCGATTAGCAACTTATTAATCTTTTGCCCTGACAAATTAAGATGTTTACCTAATTCTGTAGGAGTCATAAGTTTTGCTTCGGATGCAGTGTTTTCTCTTAACACACTCATTGCACCATCAATTGCACTGCCTAACTGTGGATATTCTTTTTTGATAGCGTTACACTTAACACCTGCCACAATCTCAGGTTTAATGTTTACTCCAACAAAAATTAAATCAATGGTACTGGTTATTAAGATAGGAGTTAACTCAAGATGTGGTTTAACTTCTTTAGCTGTGCTTTCCTCACCAATACCAGCCATCTTGTCAATGAGAGCTTGAAAACCATAATCACTTGCATCGGACAATAGCTTAATGTTATGGTTGCGGACTTCTTTGCTTATTCGTTTAGCATCTAAAGCTAAATAAGTAACTAATTGTTTTAGTGCATAACCCGTCAAGTAAGACATATCAACGGTTTCAGCGATTAATTCTGGATTATTGCATAAGTAACGAGATACGGTACTTTGACTCACCAATGTTAGTTCCGATGCTTTATTCTGACTCATCCTTGCGTGTTTACCATCAACGATAAAATCATTAGCAGAATTATCTAACAATTGCTCGTTAGAATTGGAATGATTACCAAACG
>PXEJ01000170.1 GCA_003566215.1 Cyanobacteria bacterium T3Sed10_376R1m
ATAGAATATGTGAGAATATCGTTAAGACCACCTACTTTATAATAAGCTTTGCTAACATAAAATGTTGAGCCTTGGAATATGCTAACACTACCGTGAATTAATTGTTCGTAGTTAACTTGTTGACAAAGAAAAGCTCTAATCAATTCGTCTTTTTGATTGATTAAAAATGAATCTCCGTAAAATAAACCAGCATTTTTGTTTTCTTGGTAAGCTTTGGCAACATGGAACAAAGAGTTTTTACACAGAAGATCATCAGAATTTATCCAGCTATAGATCTCCCCGGTTCCCTTGTCGAAGCCTCTTTTGATTGCATCCGCTTGACCTTTATCTGGTTGAGATTCCCAATAAGTAATATATTTAGAGTATTTTTTTATGATTTCAACACTTTGATCAGTCGAATCTCCATCCATTACGATATACTCTAAATTAGGGTAGTTTTGATTAATTACTGATCTAATGGTCTTTTCTAGGTACTGTCCTTGATTATAAGATGGAGTAACAACTGTTATTTTAGGGTAGTTATTTGTCATGAAAAAAAGGTTTTATAGTGACAATGATTTCTTTCAACTTTATCATCAATTTTGATAAAAAGCGTTGTTTCAAATGAGATACTAAGTGCTTAGAAGAAAAACGTGCTAAAAATAAGTCTATCAACTCTCGCTCATAATCGGCTCCTTTTTCTTGAGGAAATATAGCTTTCCATTGTTTATGACTTGTAATACCTTTTTCTGACGATAAATTAGTATTATTGTCAGAACAATCATTCACATCGGTAGTGTTAGAGTTATGTGCTAAAACAAACGAATTAATCAAATATTTTTCTTCTGCTAAAAAATAACTACTTTTAAAGTTATACGTTACATGAACACTATTTTCATTTATATAATTTATGACTTGAGGATGAAAAAATTGATCATACAAAATATTAATATCTTTAAAACTTTTAAAAAACCAATATTTTTGCCCCAATAAAAGTGGAACTTTTTTTTTGTCTGATGTTTTTAAATAATGTACTCCGACTTCTCCCGTATTAGATGTAAGACTAATATGAGGATAAACAAAGTACTTTGAGGTATCAACCAAATATCGACAAAATTGCTTTTTCCATGATTGAGGACTCCATTTATACACATTTGCGGGGAGTCTTTGATCTATAAAAGTTTCTTCATAATTATTATCAAGCCATGTTTCAAACTCTGACCATTGACGATAATTCCACATTTGTCCCCAAGATGATGGAAAACGTAAAAAATAGTTATCACACCCTTCATTTACTGGAGTAAAAGGAAAACTTCCATTATTAGTTTCTGAGTACTGATAGCTATATAAACTTATACCCGCAATATTAGAATCTTGATTAAAAAACTGATGGGATTCATAAATATAGTCTAAGCAAAAAGGACTAAGAATTAAATCACTTTCTAAAACGATACAAGCATCATAGTTTTTAGATAAACTTCCACAGAATAAAATATTTTTGAATAATCCTAAATGCTTTTCGTGTTCAATAACTTTTTTCTCACCTAAATTCCACTCAACTTTATCGATTATTTTTAAAATTTCTTTAGTTATATTAAGGTCTGAGTGTGGATCAACAGAAAAGCATAAGTGATACTTACATTTATTGTTTAGTGATTTATAGTTGGCTGATAATACAACACACTCAGTAAGTCTCTTTAAACAGAAAGGGCGAGAATAAACAGGAATAACAATTATAAAATTCATTTTTTTTAGAGCTAACAAGAATTGTGAAATTATATTTAAGTAACTTAATTTGAAATGATCATTTTTACTTCATTCCACATTTTTTTACTTAGCTCTTTTTGTTTGAAAGCATTATCAGCAATAGTTTTTTGTAATAGATCTCGGTTTGATTTATCAATTAGTGTATTTAATTTATTTAAGTTTATTGATAAGTCATCTTCCACATTCATAAGTAAGTCTAAGCATTTATAGTCTTGAAAAAGCATTCTATATTTATGACTCCATCCTGCTCCAAGACATGGAACGCCTTGAGATAAAGAGCTTATTAAACCATGAAACCTAGACGAAATAACAAAAGAACAGTTTTTAATAATCCCCTTCAATAACAGAGGATTTTCTTCATTGATAACAGGAATCTCTTTTTTGACACTTTTTTTTAAATTGTCCGATAGTTCAACATCATTAATTTCATGTACAAGAATAAAAGGTTCTAGTCCTCTGTCAATAAGTCTATTAATGATTGAGGAGATTAGAGAATAGTAATTTTCTCCTGAACTTTCTGATTGTTTATCAATCATCCTTGTATTAGGAATTATACATGGTCTCATTTTCAAATTATTATATTTTTTATCTTCAATACCCTCTAATAAATTAGTAAAATCTGGGGCGAGTCTTATTTTATCTTGAATTCCAACTAAATCAACTAGATGTTTATAAGAAATTTCATCCCTAGCATATATACATGTAGAGCATTCTACTATTGTCAAAAATGCTTTTTTTACTTCTTTATTGTTAAATGGTCCAAATGCCTGAGGCAATAAAATAA
>PXEJ01000023.1 GCA_003566215.1 Cyanobacteria bacterium T3Sed10_376R1m
TACCCTGATCGGCGGTTTTGAATTCGGCGGGTTTCATTTCCACTCCGCAACATGCCAGCTGACAGTTTTCATCGCAAACCCGCAGCGCCTCTACCACATAGTCGCATTTGTGTTCATCGGTCGCACCACATACATAGATGTCATTTGCCTTCATTTTTCTCTCCTAATAGGGTTAACAAATATAATTAATAACAAAAAAGCTTCATACACAGCAAGTTTAAACGCTTCCCAAATTGACTCTACCCGGATCATTAGCGAACCAGGAAAATCGGCACCATTGGGTGAATCCGCCAGCCGCAGAGGGCTGGCCTGCAACCACCCGTCGTTGTAGGCCGGGGCTTGCCAACCATGTCGAATGACGTGGCTGTCCCCGGCGTTTCTTCGCTAAGGATTGTGGTGACTCTAATTCACCGGAGTATCCCCATTTTCTTGAGTGGCAGATCCTGTAAATAGTTGCATGTGATTAATTTGTGCGTTTATGAATGTGAATATCCAATATCCAGCAAGGAATAACCAACAGAACAAGTAGAGAATGAAATTCCCTTGGAAAATGGACATTCCTTGTTGGGTGTTGGATATTGAAATGGTTATTCAGCAAAAAAATGGGGAAAGTCCAGTCTAATTCAGGGTTGACAGAAGCGCGTGTTTCTGTTTCGTATATGCTATCGAAGGGAGGTAAAGGATGAAGTCAGCAAACTCTTTCTGGAAGTATATTCTACAGGGCTTTGTTGCAATAGCTATCGCACTTCTGGCTGGTTGCGAGTCAGACAGGGATACCTCGATCAGAGGCGTTCGCTTCACAAACGAATCAAGCCATGAGGTCACTGTTTATTATGGTCGTGAAAAAAACAAAATGGATAACACCTTTGCTTTGCAGCCAGGCAATAAACATGATCTTACAGAATGGGCTGGTCTAGATGGAACTTTTTATTACCGTCATCGTCCCGCGGACAAGGTAATAGCGAATGAAGTAGCATCAAACCATGTGATATTCACCGATGCCGAATAATCAGGCCGGCGCGGTTGCGTGCGTAACTTCCAAGATGTCACCGAATGTCAGAATGCGCAGTTTACTAAACTCACTTTGATATGTTGACAATCAAGGTGCTGAAATGCGCTAAAATGCGCCATTATCAGGGCTTTTGAGTAATTCCGGCTTATGAAGTGAAAACCCTTGTTTTAGGCTTTTTTATAGGGGTTTTGAGTGGAGCGGGAGACGGGGATCGAACCCGCGACGTCCAGCTTGGGAAGCTGACATTCTACCACTGAATTACTCCCGCAATAAGAACAGCTGAATAACAACATAACCAGCCCGATAACACAAGCATTTAAGCTATTGCGCGTTCAACACCGAGCAGATAATCACGCGCCTCGATATATTCAGCGTCGCTGTCCAGGTGCTCAATCATCAACGGCATCTCCGGATCAAGACGGTTGATCTCTTTTATGAAGGTATGGTAATCCAAGCCGCCCCGCCCCGGCATCACCTCAAGAAAGCGCACCAACAGAGCACTATCCAGCAGAATATCCTTGGCGTGACAACTTTTGATATGCGGACCAAGCTCACGGAAAAACTGTTTTATAATAGCAGTATTGCCATGATAGTTGCGCGGACTGTTCATGAAATTGGCCGGATCACAATGAACACCAAACTGCTTCCGGTCGATTGCCTTGAGCATGCGTGCATACATCTCAACCGAATCCGGCAGCATATAGGGCATTGTTTCAAGACAATAAAATGTGTTTGCGGGCTGCACATCATCAATAATCTCACGGACAACCGCTACCGCCCGTTCAAACGCATCCTCGGTAAGGTCATCTGCCGCACCGCGCTTGGTGCGCTCCCCTACGATATTCACCGCGCAACGCGCCCCCAGCTTTTCAGCCAAATGCAGCTTGGCTTTGGCGATTGCGATATTGGCTTTGCGCACGGACTCATCATCGCTGCAGGTATTTTTCCAAACCCCGACTTCCGCTATAACAATGTCGTTGTCTTCCGCCGCCTTGCGGTAGGATGCGACAACATCATCCGCCGCATCTTCAGTCACCGGCGTTGATATAGCGCGGTAACCAAGCTTTTTAACCAGCGCTATCCATTCATCCGGACCGTCAAATTCCTCAAACAACTTTACCGATCCAATTCTCATTTGGTTTTACCTTTCATATTCCTTTTTCCACAGGCAGGAATGCCTGTGGTACATTATTTCTCAAGCCACAATCTGTTACACAACCCCTAACATCACCGCTGCAACCACTCTTCCCAAACGTTCCACGTTCCACGTTCCACGTTTTACGGTGCTTAGGTCTAAGGTCTTAATTTCTGCTTTCGGCTTTCTGCTTTCTGCTTTCCGCTTTCTGCTTTCCGCTTTCTGCTTTCGGCTTTCTGCTTTCGGCTTTCCGCTTTCCGCTTTCTGCTTTCGGCTTTCGGCTTTCTGCTTTTCTACAATCCCCATCCCGGCAGCAGATCCTTATTTGCTGTAATCATTTCACGCAACATTTTCGCCGCACGATCAGTTGACAACCGGCAAA
>PXEJ01000127.1 GCA_003566215.1 Cyanobacteria bacterium T3Sed10_376R1m
CTTCTTGTTTCTTCGTTTCTTATTTCTCTGTTTGCAACCCTCAGTTGACGCTCTGCGTCAACAGTCAAATTTTCGGCGCAGCTAAACGAATCAATACTTCTGAACTTACAAACAGCATGCCATGAATAGGCAATTTCAAGCACAGACATATACCCAACTTGATAAGTGTGCCTTATAGTCTTGCCCGGATAAGAGACATCCCATTTCATAGGTTCATAGCCATTTAGAGTAAGTTTTCCTAAGCCGAGAAAAACGGTTGCAAAATCAGTGAGCTTTTCATTCTCGGCAACATCAATATACTCCAAGCGTTTTGTCATCATATAATGGTGCATCAACTCATGTGCTAGTATCGCCCCCATAATATATGGTGTATGTTTGTTTGTGACAGCAATTCTGATTCTGCTTCTGTTATGTCCTTCATAGTGAATGAATGCTGGACAGCCCCGTGAGTTCCCGACAGAACCATCATCACGTACAGCAAGTGGGTCAGCCGGACCGTCCCATTCTTCAATTACCGGAGCTGTTGGTGCAGCAATGTGATCTGCAAGCATTCTCATCGCATCGTTCAAAGCGGCAGTAGAACCCTGGGAAATATAACCGTAAAACCCCGGTGTGGGCTCGAAAAAGAATTTATTACCGGCATCTTGTAGATAAAGGCCAAGCCCAGAATTGAGATAGCATATTTGTTTATTGATCCAGTCTTTTGAAAGCATGAAAAAACTCCGTAACTGACATCTTATAACAAATTGATAAGCCTGCAGCTTCCACTTGTGTCTCGAAAAAGCCAACTTTCAATCTTACAATCATCAGTGGAGAAACAAAATCAACAAATGCCATTGCTGTCCGTTTTGACATTAGTTGACTATTACAACAAAATGCTTCCCCTCCGCGTCAAGACTCCCATCAAACACACAAACCGGCTGCCCATAGTCTTCCCAAATTACAGTAGTTAGACTCGCATTGTTCCTTTGCACGAGGGATAACAGGAGCATCCATAGAATTCTGCACCAGCATTTTTACCACGGCGCGCTGTCCGTAAGATCATTTTTGATCCGCAGACAGGACAATCTGGCGTAGCAGACACCGAATCAGGTCTTGCATCTTCATCATCCGAAACCGCAGATTGCACCGGTGACTGAACATTCCTGACCAGTTTGACCAAAGCATGTCCATCCACCAGATCAATCGCCTTACCTTCGGCAAAACTGAGAGCATCACGCGTAAATGATCCCGACGTTATCAATATCCCTCTACTCGCATTATCAGCAGTCATAACACCGAATAATTCACGGACTTTATCAACCCCCACCTGACGTGCTTTCCATTGCTTGCACTGAACAACAACAGCCCCTTCGCGCCCATGCATCAAAAGATCAACTCCGCCATCGGGCCCGCCGCCACCGATCTCCTCGACAACATAGCCTTGACGGCGATACGCTTCGCCCACCAACTGCTCAAACTCACGCCATGATAAATCACGGATTGAATCAACACCCCGTTGCCGATCCAGCAGACGCCGCCGATTAGAAGAACGGATTGCAGACACACCAGCAGCAAGCAGCGAAACGACAGCAAACAAGAAAAACATCATACGAAGAAAAGGAGCCATTGCCTGAGTTGTTGACGTTGCTGCGAACCTCTGCGGCAGGGTTACACCCATTACCCAAAACACAACGCCGGTGCCGACGCCAACCCCCCAAGGAAGCTCCGCCAGCATGGTAAAGATATCATCAATCATCCCGGATTGCCGACGACGAGCCATATAACACCTCCATCAAGAAACAAGCTCAACAACAATTGAATCCTCAAATTTCCGCAAACACCATGCCACAATCAGGAAACCGGATAAAGGAAGATTTGCGTTAATGATACGAGAAACAGAGCGCCGTTATTCATTATCAAAGGCATGAGCAATCCGCTGTTCGAGATATGGTCTTTGGCGAAAAGCGAGATGTGACCCTTCGGTTCATAAATGGTGTCAACTTAACTTCCTAGAGGTAAGGAGTTCTGAAGTTCCGCCGGCGGGTGCATCAGCTTGTCTGCGAAAGTGTAGATGCCGGCATCCATGTTCACAGGGAAGAAGTAATCTCCGCCGCTGTGCAGTTCGCTTGCAGACATCTAAAGCTAATCGTCAAAGACAAAAGCAAATCGGCTTAATAACACAAAAAAACACATTGTTTTCCATGCACATCAACATGCATTTTCAAACCGGTCAAATACATGCATTTTCACGCCGGTCGCCGCAAAAAAAGATGGATGTTAATTTTCACCCACAATAGCACTTCCTTGCGGCTAAATAATAATCAACTAATGTCATTTTATGCGCGTTTCTGACATTGGTTGATTATTCACCCTCCTGATTCAAAACGACAAAGGCATCATTTTTCACTCAAAATATGCCACAATCAGGAATCCGGATAAAGGAAGATTTGCGGCAAGGATGCAAGGAACAGCGCTCAGGCTATCTTTAGGCTGAGGCGTTTACCAATAGAATCGGCAAACTTCC
>PXEJ01000034.1 GCA_003566215.1 Cyanobacteria bacterium T3Sed10_376R1m
ACGGCGGTTAATACGGGTGCTAATTCACGGGTAAGGGCGATCGCCAATATTCCCCCCACGGCACTTGTTGCCCCAAAGTAAATAAATTCTCTTGCCACTTGAATAGTGAACACCATACCCACAAATGCGGCAGTAATCAAAGCGATGGGTAAAGAAGCTGGACCAACGAAAGACATTTGTTCGAGGGTATTATTGCGATATATTTTGAGTTGAATCAAATGTACTACAACTTGTCCAGTTAAAAATAAGGCTGATTGTAAACGCTGAAAAAGTTTATTCATTAGGTAGGGAATTTTAAAAAAAGTTAGTTAATTATTTTTTTTAGTAACCGTTAACCCATCAATTCTCACTCATATTTAATAAGATAATAACCAATATTGTCAATATGAATACAGCGAGAATTATAAAATTTTGTTAAAATTTAACATTATGACATTAAAACAGACAAACACCACTTAAATAAGGATATATGCAAGAAAATGGTTTCTATTTCTTCTCGGGCTATCTTGCTGGTAGATGGCTACAACATAATCGGAGCATGGAATTCCCTAAAAAAAATTAGAGATAAAGATGGGTTAGAACAAGCCAGACAATCTTTATTAGATACTCTAGTTAACTACACAGGTTATAAGGCTTTAGAAACAAAAGTAGTTTTTGATGCCCATTATCAAAAAACGCCCGGCTATAAAGAAAAATATAGCGATAGCGTCTCAGTCCACTATACATCTTATAATGAGACGGCGGACACATATATTGAGAAATATTGTGCTTCTTTTAAAAGGAAAAATCCTTATACCAGTATTAGAATTATTGTAGCTACATCGGACCAAGCACAACGCCACACAGTGGTTGGTTATGGTGCTGAGTGGATTTCCTCTCAAAAACTAGCTCAAGAGGTAGATTTCACCAAAAAAACTGAAAGACGAAATCATCGCTCCCGAAATAAACCCCAGGGGCGTTTTTTATTTAATTCCCTCGATAGTAAAACCCAACAAGCTTTAACACAAATGCGTTTTGGGATTAGGTAATTGCACTTTACTACAAATTTATAAAAAAAATAGGAGCTAATCACAGGTTTACTGGTATATTAGCATCAACTATTTTTAATTATAATTGACATTTCGCTGTGATTAAGCTTATTAAAACTCCCCAACAGGATCAACTACTCATTGAAAATAATACCAATGGTTTGCAGGGAAAAATTTCTGTCCCGGGTGATAAGTCTATTTCTCATCGTGCCTTAATGTTAGGTGCGATCGCATCTGGACAAACCACCATCAAAGGTTTATTGTTAGGAGAAGATCCTCGTAGTACTGCAAAATGTTTTCAAGCAATGGGGGCTACTATTTCCGAGTTAAACACAGAAAGGGTTATTGTTGAGGGCATAGGCACAAAAGGGCTACAAGAGCCAAAAAATATCCTTGATGCAGGAAATTCGGGGACTACCATGCGTTTAATGTTAGGTTTATTAGCATCCCAACCCCATCAATTTTTTATCGTCACCGGGGATGACTCCCTTAGAACCCGTCCTATGTCAAGGGTAGTTAAGCCGTTACAGGAAATGGGTGCGGTGATTTATGGTAGAGAAGATAACAAAAATGCTCCTCTAGCCGTTGTCGGACAAAATTTAAAACCAATTCACTATCATTCCCCCATTGCCAGCGCCCAGGTAAAGTCCTGTATTTTATTAGCTGGTTTGATGAGTGAAGGTAAAACCACCGTTACCGAACCTGCCCTATCAAGGGATCACAGCGAAAGAATGTTACGGGCCTTCGGTGCTAAACTAGAAATTGACCCCCATAGCCATAGCGTCACCATAGAGGGCAAAACTCCATTGCAAGGACAAAAGGTTGTGGTGCCGGGAGATATTAGTTCGGCGGCTTTTTGGTTGGTGGCAGGGGCAATTATGCCAGACTCTGAATTAGTTATTGAAAATGTTGGGGTAAATCCTACCCGTGTGGGAGTATTAGAGGCTTTGGAGATGATGGGGGCAAACATTACCCTGGAAAATCAACGGGAAACAGCTGGAGAACCAGTGGCAGACTTAAGGGTAAAATCAAGTACATTAAAGGGTTGTACCATTGAGGGGGATATTATTCCTCGGTTAATTGATGAGGTTCCTATTTTAGCGGTAGCCGCTTGTTTTGCCAAAGGTACAACGGTGATCAAAGATGCTGAGGAGTTAAGGGTAAAAGAGAGCGATCGCATTTCTGTTATGGCATTAGAATTAGGTAAAATGGGAGCAAAAATTAGCGAACTTCCTGATGGTTTAGAAATTACTGGGGGTTATGCCCTTCGGGGTGCCACCGTTGATAGTTTTACAGATCATCGTATTGCCATGAGTCTTGCTATTGCTGGTTTAACCGCTAAAGGTACAACGACCATTAACCGAGCCGAGGCGGCTTCTATTTCTTACCCTACTTTCGTTGATACTTTACAACAGGTTACAAGGTAGAGTTTTTGATTTATCGAACAAATTGTAAATAAAAAAGGCTGAACTATGTTC
>PXEJ01000414.1 GCA_003566215.1 Cyanobacteria bacterium T3Sed10_376R1m
ACCTTACCTCTGAAATCATGGACGAATCTTTTATTCTGACTCTACAAATAATTATTACGGTATTTGCAGGGATTAGTTCTCAAGTATTAGGGGAATATTTTAAAATACCTAGCATCGTATTTTTATTAATTTTTGGAGTAGTCTTAGGTAGAGATGGATTTGCGGTTTTACAACCAGAGCTTTTAGGAATAGGTTTAGAAGTATTAGTTGCCCTCGCCGTAGCCATTATACTTTTTGAAGGGGGGCTAAACTTAGAATTAAATAAATTAGATAAAGTTTCGGGAAGTTTACGAAATCTCGTCACCATTGGTACACTAATTACCTTTCTTTGTGGTGGTATGGCAGCCCATTGGTTAGCTGAATTTCCTTGGGAAATCTCTTTTTTATATGCTTCCTTGATAGTGGTAACAGGTCCTACGGTAATAGGTCCACTACTCAAACAAGTAGCCGTAGATAAACGAGTGGCGACTCTTTTAGAAGGGGAGGGAGTATTAATTGACCCTGTGGGTGCTATTTTAGCGGTGGTAGTATTAGACACTATTATCAACAGTTCCGCTTATTCCCTTGAAATTGTGACGGGGCTATTGTTTCGCCTCGGCGTTGGCGCTGTTATTGGCGGTGTTAGCGGTTGGTTGTTGGGCTCATTTCAGAAAAATGCTAATTTTGTTCCTGAGGAGTTGAAAAATTTAGTAGTTTTAGCGGGGGTTTGGGGTACATTTGGATTGTCCCAGATAATTATTAGCGAATCAGGATTAATGGCGACGGTGACGGCGGGAATTGTGGTTAGGGCTTCTGGTATTCCTGAGGAAAGGTTATTGTTGCGGTTCAAGGGACAATTAACGGTTTTATGTGTATCTGTCTTATTCATTCTTTTAGCGGCCGACTTATCTATTGATAGTATTTTCGCCCTTGGTTGGGGTAGTGTTTTCACGGTGTTAGTTTTAATGTTTTTAGTGCGCCCTCTGAGTATAATAATTTGTACTTGGAATAGTGGTCTAAATTGGCGACAAAAGACTTTTTTAGCTTGGATTGCTCCCCGTGGTATTGTTTCGGCTTCTGTTGCGTCTTTATTTTCCATTTTACTTACTCAAAATGGTATTAACGGGGGAGATTCTATTAAGGGTTTAGTTTTTTTGACTATTATGATGACTGTATTTGCTCAGGGTTTAAGTGCTGGGGCGGTGGCAAATCTATTAAATATCAAATCGTCTCAAGCTTCTGGGGCGGTGATTATTGGTTGTAATCCTCTGGGGCGTTTAATTGGACGTATTTATCAAAATGAAGGGGAATCGGTGGTTTTAATTGATACGGATAAGGATGCTTGTAAGAAGGCAAAACAAGAGAATTTATTAGTGTTTGAAAGTAGTGGTTTAGATCCTGAGGTGATGGAAAAAGCTGGTATAACTTCTTTAGGTACTTTAGTGGCTTTGACTAATAATGGGGATGTTAATTTGATGATTGCTCAAAGGGCCATAGAAGAGTTTTCTCCCCCCAGGGTTTTGGCTGTTTTTCCTGATAAGAAGGATAATAATGTGAAGGCCAATAAACAGAAAATTGGTCAGCCTTTTATTAATGAGTTTTCTATCAAAACATGGAATAAACATCTCAATGATGGTTTGTTTAAATTGGGTAAGACTGTTATTAAGGGTAAGGGAGATGCAATTGATTTTCAACAAATTCATCTTCAAGCTTTAATTGGTGCGGGGGAGTTATTACCTTTGTTAGTGAGAAGAAATGGTAAACTAGATATTGTTAAGGTGATGGAGGAATGGGCTTTAGGAGATGAAATTATTTATATTCTCCATGATCCAAGACCACAATTATTGAAACGTTTGTCTGGGGTTTCTTCTTCTTCTCGTCTGACTTTAGAGACTTTGCCTAAGGTAGAGGAAATTCCTTTATCCACAAATATCAAAGGGGTTTGAAAATGTTTTTCCCATGAAAAAAGCCCCTGGGAGTCTTGCCATGTTTCGACCCCAAGAGCTTTTTTCTTTTTCCTCACACCCATATCGAGTATTCCTACCCTTTGTGTTTATCAGTATAAAGTGTTTTTGCTTAGGTGTCAACAAAAAAACTATTTAAAAAATTAATTACTAAATGAATTCTTTATTTCTCCTCATTGATGGACATTCCCTCGCCTATCGTGCTTATTATGCTTTTGCAAAAGCTAAAAAGGGTGCTTTGCGAACTTCTACGGGGATTCCTACGAGTGTTTGTTTTGGTTTTTTAAATTCTTTGTTTCAACTTATTGATATTTATCAACCTCAGTTAATTGCGATCGCATTTGACCTGAGAGAAGCTACTTTTCGCCATAATGCTGACAGTAATTATAAGGCAGAGCGTAAGGAAACCCCCGATGATTTTATCGAAGATTTATACAACCTCCAGCAACTATTACAAGCCCTCAATATCAACATTGTCACTGCCTCTGGCTACGAAGCCGATGACGTTTTAGGTACTCTTGCCCTTCAAGCATCCCAAGAAAATTATGCCGTAAAAATA
>PXEJ01000422.1 GCA_003566215.1 Cyanobacteria bacterium T3Sed10_376R1m
AGGTATCGTTGATCAATCAGACGAAATTAATAAAGATGAATTAATTAAAGATAAAGATGAATTAATTAAAGATAAAGAGGTAACAACAGAAGAAACTGTTACACAAGAAAATACAGAGGAATTGGACTTAGTTGACAGCATATTAGAAGTTATTGAAGATCAAGAAAGTCAAGAAAATGAGGATAAAACTACTGATGATAGTTTAACCGAAGAACAATTAATCGAAAAACAACTTATCGAAGATATATTTTCTTCTCCTCCACAAGAGGCACTGTAGTGGGTGTTGCTGAATTTAGATCTGATTTTTTATTAAAATGGGAGCAAGAATACCCCATCCCTAGTGTAGGGTGAGGATGAATTGCGACCAAAAAGAAACATCGAGCGACAGCAAGACCTTAAAGAATGAGGTTTTAAATCCAATTTTTTTGATAAAATAGGGTGCAGTATTTTTATAAATATTAATAATGACGACTATTAACGATAACTATTTAAAATTAAAGGCTGGTTATTTATTTCCTGAAATTGGCAGAAGAGTGAGTGCTTTTGCTCAGAATAACCCCGATGCCAATATTATCAAACTGGGAATAGGTGATGTGACTGAGCCTTTACCCAAGGCTTGTCGAGAAGCAATGATCAAAGCCATTGAGGATATGGGCGATCGCACTTCCTTCAAGGGTTATGGCCCAGAACAGGGTTACGGTTGGTTAAGGGAAACCATTGCCGAAAATGATTTTCAGGCTAGAGGTTGTGATGTATCCCCCGATGAAATCTTCATCTCCGATGGTTCTAAGTGTGACTGTGGCAATATATTAGATATTTTCGGCAAAAATAACAAAATTGCCGTTACTGACCCTGTATATCCAGTTTATGTAGATACAAACGTTATGGCGGGGCATACAGGGGATGCCAACGAAAAAGGAGAATACGAGGGGTTAGTTTATCTTCCCATTAGTGCAGACAATGATTTTACCGCCGAAATTCCTTCCCAACCCGTTGATTTAATTTATCTTTGTTTTCCTAACAATCCCACTGGGGCAACTGCCACCAAGGTATATTTACAAAAGTGGGTCAATTATGCTCAAGAAAATGATGCTATCATTCTTTTTGATGCTGCCTACGAAGCCTTTATTACCGATCCTAGCTTACCCCATTCTATCTATGAAATTGAAGGGGCAAAGAAATGTGCGATCGAATTTCGTTCTTTTTCTAAAAACGCAGGATTTACGGGAACACGTTGTGCCTTTACCGTAGTACCCAAAACCTTAACAGGAAAAGCCAGTGATGGCTCTGAGGTAGAATTGTGGAAATTATGGAATCGTCGTCAATCCACCAAGTTTAATGGCGTATCCTATATAGTACAAAGAGGGGCACAAGCGGTTTATTCCCCCGAAGGAAAGGCAGAAATTAGTCAGTTAGTTAATTTTTATCTTGAAAATGCCAGTATTATCCGTCAAGAGTTAATCAAAGCAGGGTTAACGGTTTATGGTGGAGTCAATGCACCTTATGTATGGGTACAAACCCCTGAGGGCTTATCTAGTTGGGACTTTTTCGATAAATTACTCCATAACGTTAACGTCGTTGGCACTCCGGGTTCAGGATTCGGTGCCGCCGGAGAAGGTTATTTTCGTCTTAGTGCTTTTAATAGCCGTGAAAACGTCATTGAAGCCATGAAACGTATAAACACAAAATTAACTTTTTAATCACCATCAATATTGGTAGGTAAGATAACTTGAAACCATGCCCCTCCTGTGTGGGGGTGGTTTTGAGCGGTAATTGAACCCCCATGGGCACAGATAATTTGCTTGACGATACTTAATCCTAAGCCACTTCCTTCCCTTGTAGTTCTTGCTCTCGATTTATCCCCTCGATAAAGTCTTTCAAATATATGAGGCAAGTCCATTTCATTGAAACCGCTACCATTATCAATGAGATCAATAATAATTGATGATTTTTGAGCAGATTTGTTTTCTTGAATGTTAATGGAGATAATTCCTTGGGGTAAAGTGTGTTTGATAGCATTATCAAATAAATTAACAAAAACTTGAGTCAAAGAATTAATGTCCCCTTGAATCATAATGGATTCTTCGCCTTTATATTCTAGGGAAATATTTTCTTTTTGGGCAATAATCGCAAGGGAATCCCAAGTGGATAAAATGAGTTGTTTTAATTCTAGGGCTTGATATTCTAAATTTTCATAAGGATTTTGATCCCATTGCACTACCTTTAACCAGTTTTCTACTAGGTTAATTAGGCGATTTGTTTCTTGATAGATTTGTTGTGTCCAAGTTTTATTATTTCCTTGGGTATGTTTTAAAAGAGTTTCTGATAATAGGGAAATGGAAGTTAGGGGTGTTCTTAATTCGTGGCTTAAATCAGTATAGGCTTGATCTCTACGATTTGATAAGTTTTTAATTTGTTGACGGTTTTTAATAAAAATAATCACTTCTTTTTCTTCTACTGGAAATGTATAGGCTTTTAGAAAAATTGGATCATATTTTTCTATATTATTTTCCTTTGGCTCATCTTCTAATATATAATTTGTTGTGGGATAAAAATCCCATTCTCTAGTTAGTATTTGCCCTGTTTTTCTTGTTTGTTGAATAAGTTGATCTAGTTCATAGGATCTCACTAATTCTAACAATAAACGCCTTTTTTCGGGATTCCATCGTTGAATTGATAATAGTTTTTTTGCTTCTTGATTACATTGAACTAAATGATTTTCTTGGTCAACTCTTATGTAGCCAATTGGTGCTATATCAATAATATTTTTAAGTAATTCTTTTTCTGTGAATAATAAGTCATATTCTTTGTTTAAAAGAGTTACACTTCTTCTCACTTGTCCAACTTTTGAGAGGGATTTAATTTGTTCAAATTTAGACAAAGATTCAATGATAGTGGATAATTGTTTATTAACTTGAGTTTGTTTCCATAGTAAAAAACTTAATCCAATTATTAAACCCAAGAAGAAATAGATCATTTATTAAGTATTTAAGAGAGATAAAGATATTGTTTGTTGGTGATAGATATTATCATATCTTTGTCATCAAAAATAGTTTGTTATGATACATTCTCTTGATTGTCAATATTGATATTTTCTTCTAAAATTGGTCTAAATATTGTAATGGTTGTTATTCCGATAACAATACCAATTATCAAGGTAATTATTAACTGTAAAATTAGTTTTGAGTTGTTAGTAGGATGAGATATGCTTGATTTTATTTGATTATTTTTAATGGTAGTTGATTTTTGAGTTAAATTAATTTCTTGGGTTATTTTAACTATTTCTAGTAACATTTCTTCGGCATTTTTGTACCTATCATTAGGGTTTTTATTTAAGCATTTCATTATTGTATCATTAAGGGCGATCGGGATATTTTCGCAACCAATTTGATGAATTAAAGGAATAGGTTGTTTATGATTATGCACTCCTAACCAACCTCTAGTTAATAGTAAATCATCATAATTATTAAATGGTTTATTTCCGCTTAAAATTTCATAAAAAATTAAACCTAAGGTATAAACGTCGCTTTTAGTATCTAAATCAGCAACACCTTTTATATGTTCTGGGGATATATAATAAGGACTACCAAAATAATCAGCTACATTAGTTAATCTTACGACACTCATGGTATTGAGACTTCGGGCAATACCAAAATCTAAGATTTTTACTATATATTTATTGTTAATGGTGGGTACTAAAAAGATGTTATCTGGTTTTAAATCTCGATGGATGATACCATTATTGTGGGCTATTCTTAATCCGCCTAAAATTTGGGTAATGATAAAAAGGGCTTCTGACGTTTCTAGTCTGACTTTTTTCACTAAGTAATCACTTAAGGTTTGACCTCGCAAATATTCCATCACATAAAAGGGAAGAGAATATTCTTGATCATTTTCTTGTAGTTGGTAAATATTCTGATCAATGAATTTAACTATGTTGGGGTGATTCAAGGCAATTAAAAAGCCAATTTCCCGATTGAATCGGTGTTTTATTTCTTCTTTATTTTCTGCTAATAAACATTCTTTACTTAAAAATTTTATGGCTACTAATTCATCTTGTTTTTCTGGAGAGTTGGTGATGGCTAAATATACTTTGCCCATTCCTCCTTTACCGATTAGTTTTATAATCTGATAAAGGTTATTTTCTCCGCATTTTTGACCGATAAAAACATCTTTTATTGTTTGTCTTTCATATAATTTTTCTGGAGGTGTTGTTATTTTTTCCTCCTCAATGACTGGATTATTTGCTTCTATGGTGGTAGTTTGTTGTGTGGATGTGATATTGGTTTGCGTGTTGATAGTGTCTGGAAAATTATCATTATCGTCTTTTTCGATGGTTGTTTTTTGTGGAGGGGGATTATTCATTACCTTCAAATAATTTGCTTATTTTTATTATTCAAATATTTCGTTAGTATATCTATAACTTCGATCGCATTTGAAGGGCGATCGGAAGGACTATAATAAGTTAGAGTATTAATAATAGAAACCAACCCGGGAGAAATACCAGCATCTTCCAAACCAGTAAACTTATGAGTAACAGGACTATAAAATTTATTAGGAGACTTACGAGTTAATAGATAAATTAAAGTAGTACCCAAAGCATAAAAATCAGACTGAATAAAAGATAAACCTTTTTTTTGCTCAGGGGAGCTAAAACCAGCAGTAGCAATACGTGTCCCCGGTTTTAGTGTTACCTCCTTAACCGCACCAAAATCAATTAATACCACCTGGGAGGGATGGTAACGTAAAATCAAATTACTAGGCTTAATATCACGGTGAATAATTGGTTGAGGAAGATTGTGTAAATAATCAAGAATTTTAGCTAACTCCAACATCCATCCTACAGCCTCGGTTTCATTGCGTGGAATAAGACGTTGTAAACTATCCCCATAAATCATTTCCATAATCAGAGAATAGTAATTTTCCGAAGCAAAAAAATCATGAAAATCAGGTACACCATTATGACTCAAAGACTTTAAAATTCTTGCCTCTCGCTGAAAAAGTTCCCTCGCTTTAGCCATAGAAGCCAATTCCGAATCAATTTCCTTCAACACACACAACTTTTTGATTTGATAGTTATACACCAAATAAGTTGTACTCATGCCACCCTGTGCAAAAACACTTAAAACCTCATACTCATAACCATTATCAGGATTCCGGATTTTCCCCTTACCCAGAAGTGAATGTCCATCTAAGCGGCAAAAATGAACGCAAGGAGGATTTGGACGACAACAATCAGTCATTTTTCTATAATTATTGCAACTTTTTTACTTATTATCATATATCTGAGTTGATTTTACTAACACCCACATTTGTAGAGTTTAACACTCCCATGGGAAATGACTCTTTTTTTACCTTTCACTAAAAATTCATCTTGCCCTTGTATAACTTATAACTATCATTCCATATCCAATATTCTCATATCTAACTGAGGTATTATCCGAAAAATGCTCAAAAACGAGGAAAAATTCTTTTTTTTTTGGCAAACGCCCCTATCTTTGATGGTCAAAGTTATTTATAATTTCTTTATATTGATACAGAAAAGTTAACAAAAAGATCAGGAGAAAAAATTACAATGCCTACCATTAAATTTCTCAAGGAAAATCAAGATATTGTAGCCGCTGATGGTGCAAACTTGAGAGAAAAAGCACTTCAAAATGGGGTTGATATTTATCGGCTTAAAGGAAAATTAATGAACTGCGGTGGTTATGGGCAATGTGGTACTTGTGTCGTCGAGATTGTTGAAGGTATAGAAAACTTATCTCCTAAAACCCAATTTGAAGAGAGAAAATTAAGAAAAAAACCTGCTAACTATCGTTTAGCCTGTCAGACATTGGTAAATGGTGAAGTTAGTGTCAACACCAAACCATAGTTTTTTGAAAAAGCACAAAAATAAATTGACATAAAAAAAGGGCGAAATAAATTCGCCCCCTTACTTGATAAAACAAGATTTTTATGCTGATTGAGCAACAACTTCAATAGGATAAATACTTACTTTCTTTTGGCTACGGCTTTTGTATTCAAATTTGACAATTCCGGGAATTAACGCAAAAAGAGTATCATCATTACCACGTCCAACATTTTCTCCGGGGAAAATTTTTGTACCACGTTGACGGACGATAATATTACCAGCTTTTACAGTCTCACCACCATAGCATTTGACTCCTAAGCGTTTAGAATTAGAGTCTCTTCCGTTACGAGTACTACCCGTACCTTTCTTATGTGCCATTTTATTATTATTCCTCTAAATAAAAGTTTTCTTTTTCTTAGTGTATTGTATTTTGAAGTATTTAGGCTTCTATAGGGGTTTCAACATTTTGTTCTGTTGCTTCTGCTTGAGCTAAAACATTGCCACCTAGACTAATAGAATTAATCATTAAACGACTTAACTCTTGTCTGTGTCCTCTTTTCTTGCGGGTTTTCTTTTTAGGTTGCATTTTATAAACGATAACCTTTCTGCCCCGACTATGTCTTAAAATAGTTCCGTTAATAGAAGCACCTTCAACGTAGGGTTGTCCTACATGGATTTCTCCTTCGTGGTTGACAAGCAATACTTTATCAACGTTTAATTCTTCATCTACTTCAAGATCAAATCTGTCTAATTCATAAAATCTACCCGGCTCAACTTTTAGTTGTTTGCCACAGATTTCTATAATCGCATAAGTCATAATAATTTTTCCTAATATATACTGCCGTACAGGTAGTAGAGTCTTTTTCTACTTTTTTGATGTCCTTACCTGATCCGAACAGGAATGAAGACACAATCACTCATTGTATCTTTATTTTTTTACTATTGTCAACTCTCTTTGTTGAGTGTGGTTTATTTTTAGCTAAAAACCCTAATTAAGGTTCCTCTAGGGGGTAAATCCTGAGGTTTAATGGTGGTTTGATTACCTTGGATTACCCCAATGCTTAAATCTTCTTCCTTGGCTAAGGTTAAAAATTGATCTAAGGCAACTAAATCACAGCTACTGCTATCAGCTTTGGATGTTAGATATTGGGTAGGTATCATTATTTTTGGTTGTAATACTTTTATGGCATTGATTGCTTCTTGGGGATTATAATTCTTAGGTCCTCCACCCACAGGAATTATGGCAATATCGGGACTTCCCATTAAAATTCTTTGTTCTACGTCTATGGGAGAAGCAATGCCCCCTAAATGAAGAATGTTCACCCCTCCTTGATTCCAACGCCAAACGATATTTTCTCCGAATCTTCTACCGTTGTTTCTATCATGAAAGGTTTAAAATCCTTGAAACTGAATTCCGCCAACTTCATAAACTCCAGCTTCGACCATTAATTGAGGATTGTTGGGCAAGTTTGTTACTGCGCCTTCATCTAATAAACGACTGCTAATCATAACTAAGTCTGCTGGAACTTTGGGGGATGGATAGTTGGCGGTACATCCTATGGTTTCAAAAGGATTTGATAATATTCGTAGATTGTCGGCGGTGAATAAAAAGCAACTATGACCTAACCATTGAATGTTTACTCCTGTATTATTGGAAGTTTGACCCATGGCACTTTGTTTAGTATATTTCACTGTTATTAGGGAAGAAAGTACACCCAAACCCGTTAAACGCATCCAGTCACGACGATTGATCATATTTTTGTAATGGACTTAAGGAAATTTCGTAACAATTGTAACCCAGAATCTGTGAGGATGCTTTCGGGGTGAAATTGTACTCCTTCAATCCATGGATATTGTTTGTGTCTAATGCCCATAATTATATTATCTTCAGTCCAAGCGGTAATTTCTAATACTTCTGGAATGGTTTCTTTTTCTACTATTAAACTATGGTAACGGGTAGCTTGAAAGGGATTTGTGATATTGACAAATACTCCTTGATTGTTGTGCAGGATGGGAGAGGTTTTGCCGTGCATTAGACTCGGTGCACAGATAACTTTACCCCCAAAGGCTTCACCGATGGTTTGGTGTCCTAAGCATACTCCTAAAATGGGGTAATTTTGTCCTAACTTTTTTACTATGTCTAAACAGATTCCTGCTTGTTGGGGATTTCCAGGACCGGGAGAAATAACGATCGCATCTGGTTGTAAGTCTTCTAATTCGGCGAGGGTAATTTGATCATTACGATAAACGATTAGGTTTTGGGCGATGGCAAATTCTTCACTCAATTCCCCCAGATATTGCACCAGATTATAAGTAAAACTGTCGTAATTATCGATAACCAGAATCAAACCAATAGTTCTCCTACAAGAAGTTTAAGATATTAAGTTTAACCCATAGGGTAACAAAATAAAACAAGCGACAAAAATAGATGCGATCGCACCTATCAATACGGCTCCCGCCGCACAATCTTTCGCTCTTTTTGCTCCAATATGATACTCATTGCCAACAGTCAAATCAACCACCCATTCTAAGGCTGTATTGCCTAACTCAAGGATTAATACAAGGAAACAGGTAAGGGCTAACACGGCCATTTCTAACATGGTTACGTGCAATATTAGACCCAAAGTAATTGCTATGGGGGCGATGGCACTATGAATTCTAAAATTACGTTGAGTTTGGAAGGTATAAACTACCCCTGCCCAAGCAAATCTAAAACTAGCGAATAAATCAGGGGCTACTTTCCATGCCGTAGAGCGTCTAACGCCTTTAGGATTAGAACCAGAGTTGTTAAGAGTTGATAATCGAGAAGATTTAGTCAAAATATTAGTCATTGTTTCCTACTCTCAATGATAGCTAACAAAAACAGCCATAAAGGCTTAATTTGTCACATCATAACCCAAATTTATTAAACTTACAGCTATGACTACCATTCAGTATAGACGCTACTTTTTATCTGTCAACAATTTTTTGGTTAAAAGTGGGTAAAACACATATAAAATAATTCCTTGAGTCAATTTTTATAAAATTCTATTTATCAAAGTTAGGAAAATCGATGATAAATCTTTTAGGACTATTGTTGTTATTGGTTCGATTCCCATTTTTTATTTCGGATGATGATTCTATATCCTTTTTTATATTTTCTTCCTCCATTTTGGTTTCGGTAGTTATTTTTTGTTCTTCGTTAATATTCGGTAAATCTATGTCTAGAGAATTTTTATCTTCTGAGTTACAAATCTCATTATCATAAGGTTTTTCCAGTGCCAGATTATTTTGCTCCAAACTTTCTTGGCTCATACTTTCACTATTTTTAGGCTCAGTTTCTGATGTCCATAAAGTATCAACTTTATTTTCCTGATTGGATGATTTTATTGTATTCAACTCTGACCATGATTTAATGGTACCTTTACTTTGATTAATAATATTTGACTCAGGGTAACTAGAACTATCTAAATGTTTATCTAAAATTGCTTTATATTCTAGGGTTATTCGTTGTTGTCTTTGTAGTCTAATATTTAATTCTTTATTTTCCTTGTCTTTTTCTTTTAGTTGATATTCTTGTTGGTTATAGTTTTCTTGTAACAAAGAACATTCTCTTTCCAAACTGCCTCTTTGTATTTGAGACTCTTTCAAGTCCGAGGTTAACTTTTCTATAAAATCTTGTTGATCTGTATTGTTTCGTTGTGCTTTGAGTTTATTTAGTTGTTGTTTATATTGTTCAATTTCTTTATTTTTGCCTTCAATTATTTGATCTTTTTTTTCAATTTCTTTGTGATAACCTAATAACGATTTTTCTAAATTGTAAACAGTTTTTTGTATTTCCTCATATTTCTTACGTATTTTAGATGCGATCGCGTACCAATCAATATTTTGTAAATTAGGGGGAAGATTATCGGATTTACTCATAGGATTTATCGGGGATGATAGGGATTTATTGTAACAATTAGCCTTAGATAGTTATTTATTTTAATAAAAATATTGTTAACTTTTATAAACCAACAGGGGAAGACACCTTGACTGAAACAATTAAAAATGCTAGAGTTGAGCAGTTATAACAGTTGCATTATGTAGGAAACAATGAACTTAAACCCAAATAGATTAAACGCTTCTTCTAGGGAAGACGTAAGTGATTATGTTGCTCATTTACAGCTACACATGAGCCTTCAATCCCGCAATCTTCTCCCTAGCATGAACAAGGTAAAAGATCATAATCACAATTTTATCTATGAAAGTCAAGCAGTAATCGAAAAGTTCACCTCCCGTGAGCTAGGTTAATTTATTTATAAACCTCGAACACTTCGATTACATCATACCTGAAACCGCCTCTGCATATAGGGACGGTTTTTTTGTTATCAAAAATTGGGGATCAACTTAAGAGGTTTATCAATTGTTAATTGTCCTATGTCATTGTAAAATTTGCAGAGAGTAACAAATAATACTCAAAATATATTAAATTTTTGATAAAAACTTAGGAAATTATTCCCATGGCAAAAAAAACTATTGCGAATTTAACCGCATCAGATTTAGAAGGAAAAAGAGTATTAGTCAGGGTGGATTTTAACGTACCTATGGACGGCGGAAAAATCACCGATGACACCCGTATTAGAGCCGCTTTGCCCACCATTAACGAGTTAACCTCAAAAGGAGCCAAAGTTGTATTATGTAGTCACATGGGGCGCCCCAAGGGTGAAGTTAAAGACAGTTTACGTTTAACCGCTGTGGGTGTACGTTTATCTGAATTGTTGGGTAAAAATGTTGTTAAGTGTGATGATTGTATCGGTGATGCTGTCACTGCCGCTATTAGTGGTTTAAATAATGGCGGGGTTGCTTTACTCGAAAATCTTCGTTTCTACAAAGAAGAAGAAGCCAATGACGCTGAATTTGCCAAAAAATTAGCTAGTAATGCTGATTTATATGTAAATGATGCTTTTGGTACTGCCCACCGAGCCCATGCTTCCACTGAAGGAGTTACTCACCATCTTGCTACCTCCGTTGCTGGTTTGTTAATTGAGAAGGAATTAGAATTTTTACAAAAGGCGATCGAAGCTCCTAAACGTCCTTTAATCGCTATTATTGGTGGTTCTAAGGTTTCTAGTAAAATTGGGGTGATTGAAACTTTATTAGAAAAATGTGACAAACTCATCGTTG
>PXEJ01000201.1 GCA_003566215.1 Cyanobacteria bacterium T3Sed10_376R1m
GATTATTTATCATTAAATTTTAAAAATGCTCTGAGTAAATACAATTGTGAAGGAAAGCTTATATTTGTGAATAATCACGAAAATTAGATCTAAGATCTAGTTAAGGATATAAAGAAAATTGATAAGGCACTTAATCAATAATCTACAAAAATTTTATTTGTGCCCTACCTAACAAATCTTCGATCTTAAACAATATTAGGGAGAAAAAGCATGATAGATAATAATAATCAATTCACTGATTTAGAAAAGTTAATTGTTAATGTTAAAAAAGCTCAAAAAACTTACGCAACATTTAGCCAAGAACAAGTCGATCGCATTTTCAAACGAGCAGCACTAGCCGCTAACGATGCCCGTATTCCTTTAGCAAAGATAGCTTGTGAAGAAACCAAGATGGGCATAGTAGAAGACAAAGTAATTAAAAATCATTTTGCTTCAGAAATTATCTATAACAAATATAGAGACGAAAAAACCTGTGGTATCATCGAAAAAGATGATTTATATGGCATAGAAAAAGTAGCCGAACCCATCGGAATAATAGCGGGTATTATTCCCACCACTAACCCCACATCCACGGCAATTTTTAAAATATTATTAGCCCTCAAAACCCGTAACGCAATTATTTTATCACCCCATCCTCGGGCAAAAAAATGTACCGTAGAAGCTGCTAAAATTATTTTAAAAGCAGCAGTATCCGCCGGTGCGCCCCCTGATATTATCGGTTGGATAGCAGAGCCTACCCTAGAAGTATCTCAAGCACTGATGCAACATCCTGAAATTAAGCTAATTCTTGCCACGGGGGGACCTGGAATGGTAAAAGCGGCTTACTCTTCTGGACATCCCTCCTTAGGGGTTGGAGCGGGTAATACTCCGGCTTTTATTGCTAGTAGTGCGGATATTAAAATGGCAGTATCTTCCATTATGCTCAGTAAAACCTTTGATAATGGAATGATTTGTGCTTCTGAGCAGTCAGTAATTGTAGAAAACAGTGTTTATGAAGAATTTAAGCATGAATTTAAACTTAGGGGAGCTTACTTTACATCCCCCGAAGAAACAGAAAACTTGCGCCAAGTAATTATCAAAGATGGTCGTTTAAATGCTGATATAGTAGGACAATCGGTCATCAAAATTGCTGAGTTAGCAAATATTGTTATTCCCCCCGAAAGTAAGGTACTAATTTCTGAAGTAGAAAATATTGGGATTAGTGAACCTTTATCTTATGAAAAATTATCCCCCATCCTTGCTATGTATCGGGCGAGGGATTTGGAAGATGGCACAGAAAAAGCGGCTAAATTGGTAGAGTTTGGCGGTAAAGGACATACTTCGGTGATTTATATTGCTCAAAATGATCATGAACATATTCAATATTTTGAGGAAAGGATGGAAACTAGCCGAGTTTTGGTCAATACTCCCGCTTCTATGGGAGCAATTGGGGACTTGTATAATTTCCGCCTTGATCCTTCTTTGACTCTTGGTTGTGGTAGTTGGGGTGGTAATTCCATCAGTGGCAACGTGGGAGTTAGTCATCTGTTGAACGTAAAAACGATTACCGAGCGCAGGGAAAATATGCTCTGGTTTAGAGTGCCCCCGAAGGTATATTTTAAATATGGTTGTCTTCCTGTGGCTTTAGGTGATTTGGCAGGAAAACATCGAGCTTTTATTGTTACCGATCGCCCTTTGTACGACTTAGGTATTACAAGTAAAATCGAAAGTGTATTAGAACAGTTGGGGATCAAGTTTGATGTATTTTATGACGTTGAACCAGATCCGAGTTTGAGTACTGTTAATCGTGGTTTGGCTTTGATGAATAGCTTTAACCCTGATGTAATTATTGCGGTGGGGGGAGGCTCACCGATGGATGCGGCTAAAATTATGTGGTTACTTTACGAACATCCTACCATCGAATTTGAGGGCATTGCCACCCGTTTTATGGACATTCGCAAACGGGTATATGATTTACCTGCCCTCGGTGAAAAAGCCATCATGGTAGCGATTCCTACCACTTCTGGCACAGGTTCGGAGGTTACTCCCTTTGCGGTGGTTACCGATGATCGTACGGGGGTAAAATATCCTTTAGCTGACTATGCCCTAACTCCTAATATAGCCATTGTTGATCCTGAATTGGTTTTGAATATGCCTAAGGGTTTAACTGCTTTTGGAGGCATTGATGCTTTAACCCATGCCCTAGAGTCCTATGTGTCGGTATTTTCCACGGAGTTTACCAGTGGTTTGGCATTAAAAGCCATTGGTTTAATTTTTGAATACCTGCCTCGTTCTTATAATGAAGGAGCTTTAGACATCAAGGCTAGGGAAAAGGTTCACTATGCCGCCACCATTGCCGGGATGGCTTTTGCTAATGGTTTTCTTGGTATCTGCCATTCTTTGGCTCATAAATTGGGTTCTCGCTTCCATATTCCCCATGGTTTGGCAAATGCGCTGATGATTTCCCATGTAATTCGGTATAATGCCACCGATGCCCCTTTTAAACAGGCAATTTTTTCTCAGTATAAATACCCTAATGCTAAGTTTCGTTATGCTCAAATTGCCGATTATCTTCATTTAGGGGGTAACAATGATGATGAGAAGGTACATTTATTAATTGAGGCGGTGGAAAATCTCAAACGGGCGGTTAATATTCCCCAATCTATTAAAGAGGTTTATTCGGGTACAGAAGATGAGTTTCTGAGTGCGATCGCAACTTTAGCAGAGGAAGCTTTTGATGATCAATGTACAGGAAGCAATCCCCGTTATCCTCTAATTAAAGATATGAAAGATTTATATTTCACCGCCTATCATGGTAAGTGATGACCTTATTTTAAGACCTGTCCCATATTGATTAAGTCTTGCTGAAAAAGTGCTATGGCGGGGAAAATGGACAACTTACTTCAAGGGGTCGGGTTTTTTAATTTCCATTCCATCTGTCTCAAAATACCTCGTAACATAGCCAATTCTTGGGCTTGTAGATTTGTGCGGTTGATTAAACGGCGAAATTTCTCCATTTTTGGTTGTGCCGTATGGGGATATAAATAGTTAACTTCTAATAATACTTTTTCTAAGTGTTGGTAGTAACCCTCTAAGGCTTCTAGGGAAGCTAACTCTGTGGTTTCTGGAATTGTTTCGGGGTAGTTTTGACTATTGTCTTGAGATTGATATAACTCATATAAGCATACCCCCACCGCTTGGGCTAAGTTCAGGGAAGGATATTCGGGGTTGGAGGGAATACAGATAAATCTTTGACCATGGCTTAATTCTTGATTACTTAATCCTCTATCTTCTGGTCCAAAAATTAAGGCAGATGTTACGTTTGCTTCTAATAGCCATCCTAAAGCAGTTCTAGGAGTCTCTAGGGGGGTTGGGATTCCCCTCGGACGGGCGGTAGTTGCGATCGCCCTTTGACACCCGTTCAAGGCACTAGCCAAGGAATCTACTACCATCGCATTTTTCAAAATATCCACTCCATGGACTGCCATCATCTGTGCATCCTCGGAAAAAGGATCGCATTTTGGATTTACCAACACTAGCTGTGTAAAACACATATTTTTCATTACCCTAGCAATGGAGCCAATATTGCGATCGCCAGCAGGTTCAACTAAAATAATTTTTATGTTACTTATTAAACTCATTAAATTTTAATTTTATTAAAACTACTAATATTTTCAATTTTAATTGAGTATTTATACTTAATTAAAAAACAATAAATAAATGATATAACCGTTCCATATTCTGGTATATTTTTAGTCACGGGCCTACTGTTCGTAAGCTGCAATAAAAAAACAATTTTCCCATACAATATATTAAGTGAGATCATGGTATTAAAAAAACTTTTGTCCAAAAAAAAAGATTCTGATAAATACTTTTTAGAAGTACAGGTAAAAGATGAAGCTCCAGAAAAAGAAGAAAATTCTGTCATAGAGCAAGTTGAAAGCACCACCAATGAAGAAGGAGAAGTTATTAAAAAACTTTCCCGTCCTGCACCTTCTAGTCTTAAAGATGATACTCCTGAATGGGTAAAAGCCATAAAAGATTATAGCAATCAGAGTGCAAATAGTGATACAGCCAATGAAGATGTTACCTTTGCTGGTAAATATATTACTAATAATGTACCTCAAGCTCGTCGTCGTCCTGGTCCTAGTCTTAAACCTTTTAAAACTATAGCTTCTCAAATGAATAAATAATTCCACTCCTATCCTATTTGATTTGCTTAATCTTTAGACAGTTAAAATTTTTAAAAATAGCGTTTTAAAGGTTATTTATTGACCAGTAATTTTAAAAATCAAATTATCTATATTCGGGCAATAATAGGAAAATATTCTCCTCTAATTTCTCGATTTTTACATAAAAGTTAGGGGAGAAATTTCCTAGTAAACTTAAGATAGAATCATCATTGCAATTGTATAGTACCAAATCCTGTTAACAGAGTATTTTTATTTACTCGGAATCACTAAAGTTTATAATACTTATTAGTTTACTTTTACTTTGGGATTTGGTATAATTTCTTAATTAAATAATATTTAATCTGTACATAATGAGTGACAATATTTCCAACATTAGCCTAACTAAATTAACTTTTTATCCCTACATTAATGAAGACGGTTTTATTGATGAGAATTTAGAAGGTAAAATTGGAGTTTATGCAATTTTTAATGAACATAAAATATTAGAATATGTCGGATATTCTCGTAATTTGTTACTAAGTTTAAAACAACATTTAATTAGACAACCAGAAAAGTGTTATTGGTTTAAAAATTATTTTATTGAACGTCCTAGTCGTAGTGTCCTAGAAGAAATCAAACAAAATTGGTTAGAGGAAAACGGTACTATTCCATTGGGTAATGGAGACGAAGAAACAAAATGGATTCAACCCATTGATGCAAAATTATTGATGACTGAAACCGATAAAAAGGATTATGAATTTAATGATGAGCTAGGAAAAATAAAGTTACTCAAAAAGGTTGCCCGTAGATTAGAAGAAAAAATAAAAGCAGATTTAAAAAATCGTAATATTCAGTTTGACATCCGTTTTAATCCTAAACTCAAAGAAGAGGGCTTATTAGATTTAAAATAATCATCTACCCACTAACTTTTAACGTTTAATATTAAGCCCAATGTGATAAAGCTTCTCTAAAAAATAAATTATTTCAGAGGAGATAAATTTTGACCTTAGAAAAATAAGATAAAATCAGATAGTAAACTCATTTTTATTATTTTATGTTCAAAAAAACTTTAATAACTATCCTCGTTACAATCTTTTGTTTTTTAGTAAGTGCGATCGCACCTAACCCCGTGGAAGCCTTAACCCAAATAAAAATAACCGACATAGGTTATAAAGAATGCCCTGAAGGAGTAGGAGAAGGAAGCGTAACCAGTGGAGGAAGTGCCAACCCTGCCACTTGCTACCTAATCACGGGAAAAACTAACAATACCTCAGGAAAAATTCTCTATGATGCAGATGTATTTGGTCGAGTTTATGACGCAAACAACGAACCAGCCCTACAAAATCGTACTCGTTTAGGAGCATTGCCAGAAGTAGCCCCCGGGGTGAATGAATTTGAACTAAGAATAAGTGTCCCCTCAAATCAACCCACCCCCTTAAAACTAAAACAGTTTAAAGCCACAGGGTTTTCAAACCACGTTTATCCAGCATTCTAAAAACCAGTAGCACTAACTAAACCAATCAAAAGATTAGGAATTAGTTGTAATACAAAAATAGCGATGATTGCCGAAAAATCAATACCTCCTAAAGGGGGTATGACAGAGCGAAAAATATTAAGATAAGGATCTGTAATAGGTGCTAAAAAAGAAATTACCTTTCCAGCCCACTCGGCAGTTTGAAACCAACTTAACAAAATTCTTACAAAAATTAATACTAAATACAGTTGAATAAAGTTAACAACGGTATTTACAATTAAATAGCTTACACTACTCATAAATTTTATATTTCCTCTCGATAGTTAAAATAATACTCTATTTACTTTTTTATCTTAACTGAACTTTGTCTATTGATTAAGAACTTTTTTCATAATAAACTCCCCACCCTAACCAGAGGGAGAAGGCGTAGGCTTCCAAATCTAACGATTTAGATTTTTTGCCCAAATGAATATCAATCTTTTTCAACAGTCGATAAGTCCAACTATCAAGAGCAAAAAATACTCAAAACTAGATTAGTTTAGTAAAAATAGAACCCAAATATAATATTAACTTTTTGGGTCAGCCCTAATTATTCCTCCAAAGGTAATGCGTCCATAGAAACAGGCACAAAATCCCCGTAAATAGTTAAAGCTAAAAGCATCGATTCCCCCTCAGAAATTAATTTACCCGTAAGTACACAACTTTCATCCTTTCTAGCCGTACTAGGAATTGTCGCTCTAATATCTGTTTGAGAAAAATTCGGTCGATATTCTCCTGATTTTTGTTGTACATAATTCCACAAAATATCACGAATTAAAGTTTGATAACCCTGACTACCAGAGAGAGATTTTAAACTATCTTTAAGGGTTTTTTCCAAACGGATGCTAGTTACTTCCATTTGAGTTGTTGAGGTTCTGTGCATTGAACGCATAATATTTGAGTTTTTATAGTTTAATATTAGGTAAGACTAGATTAGTCTATTCGTCTTTATTTTGCTATCTATTTTATCTAATTTTTACAAACCTTAACTATTTATGATTACATACAAGTTATTGGTTATAAATATGTGCTTTGCTAAGTAAAATTACTACTTAAGTATATATTTATAACGCATAATGAAATACCATCCATTGTCTTTGTCAAAATAAATCTCAATGAGAGTGGGGCTTTTTGCCATGGACAACTAAGATGAATAAAGTCCTTAAATAAAAGAAAATGAAGTTTAATCGTAACACTATTATTTTGGTCTTATCTGCCCTAACCTTAGGCTCTATTGTCTATATACTTGAGGTTTTACCTCAATCTAACCACTCAAATCAAGATAACTCTAATTTAGTGGCAGAAAATGAAAAAATTTTTTCCTTTGAAACTGATGATATTACAAATATAGTTATAAAGATAAATGATCACCCTAATCCCAGTATGGAAGGGAATAATCCTTTAATCTTAGAGTTTGTAAAAAGAGAATCAGAAATAAATTTTTGGGAAATGAAACAACCCATTGAGACAAAAGCAAGTGATGCTTCCCTCTCTTTTTTACTTAATTTATTTCCCCAAGCAACCAGACAAACAAATATTCCCATTTCAGAATCTAGTTTGGTCGATTATGGTTTAGATAATCCTCAAGCTATAATTTTTTTAACTCTTAATAATGGAGATAAGTACGAAATTTATTTGGGAAACAGTAATTTTGATGATAGTCAAATTTATAGTTTGGTAAAATTTCCTTCATCGGCAATTGAATCAGAAGGAATTTTTTTAATCTCTAAAAGTTTTCAGTATGGGGTTGAGCGTGATTTAAACGACTGGCAATCAGAAATCTTGTAAAAATTTTATGGATGTAACGTTAATGAATTTTGACCTACAAAAAATCTTAAGTAATCTAAATATCAAAGCTGATTGGATTGGATTGAGATACATTACTCAAAAAAGTCAAACTCACAACTTTAGAGATGGTAAACCTCAATATCACGGAAGAGTATTGACTAAAGGAATAATGGCCGAGGTTTTGGTTAATGGACAAATAGGTTATTGTGCCACGAATCGTCTTGATTGTAATAGCATTGAAGAAACTGTAAGAAATGCTCGTCAACGGGCTGTTGATGCTCATCAATGGAGCCTTTTTACCTTTGACCATACCATTACCCGCCCCCCCAATCAAGGTAGATACTCTTCTTGTTTACAAAAGCCTTTTAGTGTTTTTACGGTTAAAGATATAAATGATTTATTAATCCAAGTTTGTCATAGCTTGAAGGTTTCGGAGCAGATTGTTAAAACTACGGCGTTAGCCAAAATAAGTGATATTGAACATTATTTTGTAAGTACTAGTGGTGCGGATATTTATCAACAGTTTACAACGGTTTCAACTGATTACGGTGCCACCGCCCAAGATGGTAATATCATTCAAAAACGTACCGATAACGGAATGTTGGCAAGGTGTTATCAAGGGGGTGCGGAGTTACTTGACCCTAGTACTATTTTAAATCGATCGCACCTCGTGGGGCAAGAGGCGATCGCCCTTCTAAAAGCGGAAGAATGTCCCAACACCACCACCAATCTAGTATTAGCACCAGATCAAATGATGCTACAAATTCACGAAAGCGTAGGACATCCCCTAGAATTAGACAGAATATTAGGAGATGAAAGAAACTATGCTGGTAGTAGCTTTGTTGAATTAAAGGATTTTGGCAACTTGGCTTATGGTTCCAATAAAATGAATATAACCTTTGATCCCACCTTTGAGGGAGAATTAGCTAGTTATGGCTTTGATGACACTGGTATGAAAGCCAAAAAAGAATATTTAATCAAAGATGGACTATTATTAAGGGGTTTAGGTAGCTTAGAAAGCCAAGCCAGAGCAAAAGTACCGGGAGTAGCCAATGCCCGGGCAAGTTCTTGGAATCGCCCTCCTATTGACCGCATGGCTAATTTAAACTTAGAATCAGGAGACCGTAGTTTTGAAGAAATTATAAATAATATCGAACATGGAATATATATGCAGTCTAACCGCTCATGGTCTATCGATGATTATCGTAATAAGTTCCAGTTTGGCTGTGAATATGCTCGTTTGATTGAAAACGGTACATTAACAAAAACTCTACGCAATCCTAATTATCGAGGTGTAACCCAACACTTCTGGCACAACTTAATTGATGTTGGGGACGAATCTACCAAAGAAGTTTTTGGCACTCCTATTTGTGGTAAAGGAGAACCAAATCAGATGATTAGGGTTGGTCATGCTTCTCCAGTGTGTGTATTTAATAATATAGAAGTTTTTAGCAGTTAGGCTTTGTTGAAACAGTGTAGTGGTGTTATTATCAAAAGTCTGACAAAAATAAACGAATTTGATGGCAATATTTTATTGCGTAACGTCAGTTAGTTATCTACTTGTTTGGCAAAACAACAACCACACACACCCCAACGATTTAATTCCCCTTGAGGGGTAGGTGCTTGACAACGAGGACAAAGGGGGAGATGTTGCGATCGCACTTTTAGCTGTTCTAACCATTGTTCTAAAGCCTGTTGAGGGGTAATAGAAGCCTTATCTAGATTATCAAAGGACGTTTTATTTTCTTCAATGATACTAGGATGAACTAAGTTCGTTTCTGCCTCTGGTTCAACTAAGGGTTTTTGATACCATCTATTCGTGGTGAAACGTATATCCTTAATTGATTCATGGAGACGACGATTAATTTTAGTCATCAGAGTATAGCGTTGTAAAGACAAATTTTGAGCATAGGCACTGCTAGAGGTTGTTACCCACAAAATATCATCTTTAATTGCGATCACACGGGAATGTTGTGCTACCCTATGATTAACCACCTGAGACCAACCCTTAACCAATAAATGGTATCTTCGTTGGGTTTCCCATTGTGGTTGTGCCAAAATCAGATCTAATAACTTATCAATAGATTGAAATGTCATGAATTTATGAGTGAAAAAGAAACATTAATACATCCTTTAATTCAAACTACCTTAAAAAACCTTGACTTAGATCTTAACTTTGAATTAAATTTATTTGAATATTCTCTTAATGAAGAGGTAAATTCCCTAACGGTAATTGAATTATCTAATGCCATCAAAAAAAATGCCCCTCAATCTCCTTTAGTAAATCAAGATAATAGCTTGCCTTCCCAACCAGAAGAAGAGCCCATTCCCGTTGCTTCTCGAATTATCCCTCCCCCAGGAAATATACAAGATGTTATTTTTTCTACTTGGGGTATTTTTGGAGTAATTATTTTTATTGCAACCAATGCTTTATTATTTATTGGTAAAGATGTTATATTTTTTCAAGAATCTCAATTATCGTCCCCAGAAAAAGAGCTTGTTCAAGAAAATACTTCTATAAATCAAATAGATTCAGAGCAAGTTACACCAAATATTTTAAAAGAAGATATAAATATACCTCAAATACCAGATCTTTTACCACCACAACCAATCCCAAATAATCAAAATAGTGTTAACTCCAATAATGATAATTTAAGTGGTATGGACAATCAAACCTATCCAGACTTAACCACTGCTTTACTCAGTGAGGCAGTAATTTACCTCGGAGAAAACCCTTTAAATTCACCTATTCCCCAGGTACAGGGTAATGTTAATAATACAAATAATCAAAATAACGTTAAATACTATTTAGTAACTGATTATACAACCCCTGAATATTTCACCCAACTTAAACGCTCAATCCCTAATGCCATGGTGACAAATATTAACCAAGAAATTAAAATTATTTTAGGTGTTTTTACTAACAATAACGATGCCCAAAAACAAGCCCAAATTTTTCAAAATCAACAATTACCTGTAACCATTGTTATGGGCAATTAAGTTTTGGTAAAAAAGTATTTTATTTGTTTTTTTGAAGTTGAGTTTAAGAAAAAAACCCAACTTATTTGATTTTTTAGCCAAGGCGACGGGCGATCGCACTTTCCCAAGTATCAACCATAGAATCAAGGTCAATATTAATCAGGGATTGAGCCGAATTAATCTGTAAACTATTACCCTTAACCGTGCCAATCTCCTGCCAATTATTAGGTAAATGATTGGTTAAAAATTGCTCCCATGCCGTCTTATCTTCAGGAGAAACAGAGACGATAATGGCACTAGCCAA